>JBATLS010000745.1:0-1760 GCA_049289435.1 Saprospiraceae bacterium
GAATGAACAACCTGATATATCGGTCTGGTCATCTTCAGAATATCATCACTTTGGATCCAAGCGCCACTGAAAGAATAGAAATTCTAAATGGTCCATCTTCGACCGTCTATGGGACTGATGCTCTGGGAGGGGTCATACATTTCAAAACAAAAGATCCAAGATTTAGCACCAATGAAAAATGGAACGTTTTTGGTTCAGTCAGTTCGAGTTTTCATACAGCCAATCAAGGCAAAAACATCAATGCAAATCTCAATATTGGTGGTACAAAGTGGGCATCATTTTCATCTGTTACACTGTCCAGTTTAAGTGACCTTAAGATGGGAAAATCCAAAAACCCATTCAATAAAAACGGGTATTTTGGCGAGAGAGTCGTATATGCTGAAAGGATCAATGGGAAGGATGTTTTGGTAAATAATGATGATAAGTATCTCCAGCGTTTTAGTGGATATGATCAACTCGACGTCTTACAAAAAATTTCATTCGCCCCATCGGCATCCACTCGCCACTCGATCAATCTACAATATTCGACATCTTCAGACATCCCCAGATACGATCGATTGACCGACGTCAATGGTACTGGCCTAAATTCTGCTGAATGGTACTATGGACCACAAGAACGGTTCTTAGCCATCTATCATATGACTACTAAAAGTGACGGTTTTTTTGAATCATATGATATCAATGCCAATTATCAAAACATGACCGAAAGTCGGCACAATAGAAATTTTGGAAGTGCCAGACTCAGCAACAGGATAGAAAAAGTGAACATCATGGGATTGCAACTATCTGCCCTACACCGATCGGGCAATCATGAGCTGCGCACGGGAATAGATGGATATTGGAATGGTTTGACATCTACTGCCTTTCAGAAAAATATCGAGACAGAAGCCATTTCACCTTTAGACTCTAGATACCCTGATGGTGATAATCATCAGATCAATATAGCCGCATATGCTACCCATACATTTCATATCAATGAAAATTTTGTGTTGAACGATGGTATCAGACTTGGAACCATGCGCCTAAAGAGCGTTTTTAATGAAAAAACATTTTTCCCTTTCCCATTTGATAAGGTCGAACAAAATAATTTAGTTTATTCTGCTAGTGTTGGTTTGATATATAAAAAAGATGGATTTAAAGCTTCTTATTTATCCAGTCTAGGGTACAGGACACCCAACGTAGATGACCTTGCCAAAGTATTCGAATCTACTCCGGGCGTCATCATCGTGCCCAACCCTTTTGTAAAACCTGAAACCACATTCAATAATGAAATCAATCTGAGCTATTTTAACAAAGGATGGAATATTGAAAATGTAATGTATTATACAGACTTAACAAATTTCATTAGTTTGTCTCAAGGCACGTTTGATGGTCAACCCTTCATAGTGTACAATGGCATCTTGAGTAAAGTATTCACACCTGGCAACGGTGCCAAAGGGTACATCTGGGGCGTCCAAAGTCAAATAAAGAAAGAAATCAATAAAATCTGGAGCATAAATGGCGCATACTCATACACGTGCGGCCGCAATAAAAAGGAAGGGGGCGATATCCCCTTAGATCATATAGCACCAGTACTCATAAAGCTTGGGGCAGATGCAACATATAAAAAAATAAATGCTTCGTTTTTTATATTAGCAAACGGGCAAAAAGCACTACAAGACTACAGTCCAAGCGGTGAGGACAATCTCCAATATGCTCCTGCCATTGGAATGCCAGCCTGGATGACATACCATGTAAAATGCCAATATAGGATCACTAAT
>JBATLS010000746.1:0-5369 GCA_049289435.1 Saprospiraceae bacterium
TAATTTCCCACGCTACCCCAGCCCGACTACCATGTAGTGGTCAGGCGGGCCTGCCCGACTACCATGTAGTGCTCAGACGGGCCTGCCCGACTACCATGTAGTGGTCAGGCGGGGGGATGATGGGTGTGCAATCTGTTATACACACACATTAACTTGCTTTATACTTTGTATTGTCCTCAATGAATGGTAAATAACCCTTTGATCATGACCCTATTTATTGGACAACTCCCTGATCTTGATGCCCAACGCTGCTACTACCAGTGTAGTAAATGGACTGATCCAGTTGAATATCGCATAAATGAAATAATCTACCGTGGGCACACCCAGCACGCCAGCATTGTAAGCACCACATGTATTCCAAGGGATGAGCACGGAGGTGACCGTACCGGTGTCTTCGAGGGTACGACTTAGGTTGACTGGATGCAACCCTTTGTCTGCAAATGCTTTATTGTACATTTTGCCTGGTATGACGATGGCCAGATATTGGTCGGAAGCGGTGACATTGATGGCCAGACACGATAGTACAGTACTTGCAAAGAGACCAAAGACGGTATCAAACATTTTGAGCAGCGCATCACTTATACGTGATAAAGCGCCGATAGCATCCATGATACCTCCGAATACCATAGCACAAAGGATCAACCATATGGTGCCCAGCATCCCCTCCATCCCTTTGGCAGCAAATAGGTCATTGAGTTCAGGGTTGGATGTTTCTATAGATGTCTTGGTGGTCAAAGCCTTCATGACCCCTTTGTAGGCTGTATTGAAATCGAGGGTGGTACCTTCAGCAATTTTGCTGACGATGTCTGGCTGTGCTATGATGGCCGCTACGCCGCCCAATAGAGATCCTGCCAGCAATGCGACCAATGGTTGAGTCTTACGAATGATCAAAAATATGACAATGACGGGCACTAAAAAAAGCCATGGACTGATATAGAAAGCTGCATCAATGGCAGCAAGCTTGTCAGAGATGTCAGGAGTACCTGTAGATGAAATATTGAATCCCATCACAAAAAATATCAATAATGCGATCGAAATAGAGGGTATAGTGGTAATAAGCATATATTTGATATGGTCAAAGAGGTCAGCTCCTGCCATAGCTGCAGCAAGGTTTGTGGTGTCTGAAAGTGGCGAAAGCTTATCTCCAAAATAGGCACCAGATATGACTGCGCCGGCGGTCATCCCAGCATCAATGCCCATGGTAGATCCTATACCTATCAATGCTATACCCACAGTGGCTGTCGTGGACCAAGAGCTGCCGGTAGCTATAGAAATAATGGCGCAAATGACCAGCGAAGCAGCCAAAAAAATAGTCGGAGACAAGATCTGCAACCCGTAGTAAATCATCGATGGTATGATCCCACTCAAGAGCCAAGTCCCCGATAATGCACCCACCATGAGTAGTATTAAGATCGCTCCCGATGTTGACTTGATGTTATGAGCCACCTCTTCCATCATCTGTGTATAGGTCACTTTGTTGTAAAAGCCGACTATGGCAGCTACAGCAGCACCCATCAAAAGTATGAATTGATTGCTACCTCCAAGAGCAGCATCACCGAAGATAAAAATATTATACGCCAACATTGCGACTAGTATAATCACAGGAATAAGCGCTTCCCAAATGTTAAGCTCTACGTTTTCGATGATGGGCTCTTCTTCTGGTTGATAGGGTTTGATTTCGTCGCTTTGCATGTGAGAAGTATTGATTTAATTGTATAGAAAATATTGCAATATTACAAAAAGAGCCACAATTGATCGTATTTTAATTCACTTCAATACCAAAAACAGACTAAATTTTAGTCAAAATCTAAATACTTTATAATATACGGTATTTGAATGAACATTTTTATTGTAAAACCTATTGTAATTTGATTGCTTAAAACATGCTTATCGTATATGAGACCAATACAAGTACTACTTTTCTTTTTTGTGCTATCAATATATTCGTGCAAAACAGAAGAAACCAAAGACCCTAAAACTGTCAGCGGGCCAAAAGAACAAAAAGCTACCAAGGTCGAAGGCATCATCGCCAAAGAAGAAATCACCAGCAGCGAAATCAGAACTACCGGATCTACTATGGCCAACGAAGAAGTAGAAATCAAAAGTGAAATCTCCGGAAAAATCACCTCCATAGGATTTAAAGAAGGAGCGTATATCACCAAAGGCCAACTATTGGTCAAGCTCAATGATGATGATATGCAGGCCCAAATGAAGAAATGGAATGTAGAGCTAAAACTTGCAGATGAAAAGGAAGCCAGACAAAAACAATTATTGGCTGCTAATGCCATCAGTAAAGAAGAATATGATCTCGCACTTTCCAATAGCAATCTGATTAAGGCAAACATGGAGATCTTGCGCACTCAGATCGATAAGACAAAAATAGTTGCCCCATTCTCTGGGATCATTGGTCTCAAATATGTCAGCCCTGGAGCTTTTATCACCTCTAGCACCGTGATCGCCAACATTCAGAATGTACAACCACTAAAGCTGGAGTTTTCTATTCCCGAAAAATATAATTATTTGATACAGCCAGGGTCTCCCGTCAAATTTTCGCTAAGTGGATCAGCCTCCTATTTGAATGCAACCGTTTATGCCAAAGAACCCAAAATAGATGAGGTAACCCGTACGGCCAAAATAAGAGCTACTTTTGCTAATGCTTCTGGCAAGTTGATGCCCGGATCATTTGCCGACATTATCATTCCCATAGGCGCAAAAGAAAAGGTCAAAATGGTCCCCACCATCGCTTATATTCCGGATATTAGTGGAGCTAAATTGTATCTGTGTAAGGATGGTAAAGTCAAAAGTGTCACTGTAAAAGCCGGCATACGCACAGAAAGCCAAATACAAATACTGGAAGGGATAGAAGAAGGGGATACAGTACTCACTTCCGGAATACTACAACTTAAACCCAATATGCCTATCGAGGTGAACATCACCAATCAGGCTCAATAAACAAGTTATTTTTATGCGATTATCTGAAATTAGTATCAAAAGACCGGTATTAGCTACGGTAATGTCACTGATCATTATCCTATTTGGTATCATCGGCTTTTTTTACCTTGGGGTTAGAGATTATCCAAGCGTTGATGCTCCGGTCATCACAGTATCTACGACTTATACAGGAGCAAATTCGGAAGTCATCATATCTCAGATCACCGAACCTATAGAAGAGTCCATAAACGGCATAGATGGGATAAGAAATATCACCTCCAACAGTAGCGATGGGCGAAGTACAATCACTGTCGAGTTTGATCTGGATGTGGATCTCGAGACTGCAGCCAATGACGTCAGAGATAAGGTATCCAGAGCGCAGCGCAACCTTCCACCCGACGCAGAACCGCCTATCGTAAGTAAGTCTGATGCCAACGCACAGTCGATTTTGTCCGTGACGGTACAGAGTTCTCAGAGGAGTTTGCTTGAGCTTTCAGAGATAGGCAACAATCTATTCAAAGAAAGACTCCAAACCATCGCAGGAGTCAGTAATATATCTATCTGGGGCGAAAAGAGATATAGTATAAAACTCATCATGGATCCTGCGAAGATGGCTTCCAAATTTGTGACCCCACTGGATGTCAGAAGTGCTTTTCAAAGTGCCAATGTAGAACTGCCATCCGGGAGAATAGACGGAGATAATACGGAATTGACCATCAGAACAGTGGGGAGAATCGGCACTGTGGAAGAGTTTAATGACATGATCATCAAAGCGACCAATGGAGTCATCGTCAGGTTTAAAGATGTGGGTGTAGCCGAGATGAGACCCGAAAATGAGCGTTCACTCTTGCGAGGGAATGGAGGTATCCCGATGATAGGTATTGCTATTACCCCTCAACCCGGAGCTAACTACGTGGCTATAGCCGACGAGTTTTACAAGCGACTGGAGAGGATAAAAAGAGATCTTCCGGATGACTTAGAGTTGGGCATAGCGCTGGATTCTACCAAAGGGATAAAGAAAGCCATCATCGAAGTAGAAGAAACGATACTGATCGCTTTTGGACTGGTAGTGTTGGTTATTTTTCTTTTTTTACGAAACTGGAGATCAACCCTCATTCCGGTAGTAGCTATACCAATCTCACTGATCAGTGCTTTTTTTATCATGTATCTGGCTGGTTTTTCTATCAATATCCTTACATTGTTGGGCATCGTGCTGGCCACAGGATTGGTAGTGGATGACGCCATTGTCGTACTCGAAAATATATATCAAAAGATAGAGCAAGGTATGTCTCCCAGAGAAGCATCCTTTAAAGGCTCAGAGGAAATCTTCTTTGCTATCGTATCTACGACTGTCACTCTGGTGGCGGTATTTCTGCCGATCATGTTTTTGGAGGGTTTGACGGGTAAGCTTTTCAGAGAGTTTGGTGTCGTCGTGGCGGGGTCGGTCTTAGTATCCGCATTCGTATCATTGACGCTGACACCGATGATGAGTTCCAAATTGCTAAAGCAGGGCGACCACGAGAAAGGACTATACAAATGGACAGAAGGATTTTTTGTGGGGATGACCAATTTTTATGCGAAAAGCTTACATCTCTTTTTCAAAATCAGATGGGTGTCAATCCTGATCATGTTAGCGTCTATGGCCATCATCTACTATATTGGGAAGGGTTTGCCTACAGAGCTTGCGCCCATGGAAGACAAAGGCAGATTTTCGGTCAATGCTACCGCCCCGGAAGGAACTTCATTTGAGTATATGAATAATTTTCTGTCAAAAGTCATAGCTGATGTGGAGAAAATACCTGAAAAGTACGCTATTTTGTCGGTAACATCACCGGGATTTGGAGCGTCACAAGCTGCAAATTCGGGATTTGTAAGGGTATCACTCAAAGAAATAGAAGACAGGACACGCAGTCAGATGGAGATCGCCGACGAACTGTCAAAAACGATATCAAAATACTCCGAAGCCAGGGTCTTTGTCAACCAGGAACAGACCATCGGTGATCGGCGAGGAGGATTGCCAGTCCAATTTGTCATCATGGCACCCAATTTCGACATGTTGAAAAAAGTCATTCCACCATTTCTGGAGCAAGCCAGAGAAGACGAATCATTTCAAGCCGTTGACATCAACCTAAAGTTCAATAAACCCGAACTTAGGATAGATATAGATCGCAATAGAGCTCAAAGTCTGGGTGTATCCATCCTCGATATAGCGCAGACTCTTCAGCTATATTATGCGGAACAAAGGTTTGGATATTTTATCAAAAACGGCAAACAATACCAAGTCATAGGTCAGGCGAACAAAGAAAACAAAAATGAACCCAAAGATTTACAATCCATATATGTGAGAAGCAAAACCGGCGAAATGATCCAATTGGACAATCTTATTACCATGACGGAGCAAAGTAATCCGCCGCAGTTATACAGATTCAACAGATACG
>JBATLS010000747.1:0-3033 GCA_049289435.1 Saprospiraceae bacterium
TTGTACTACCTAAGGAGATTTTTGAAGTTTTTAGAAAATTATTTACAAGGATGTGATATGGTTTCTACCCAAATATCGGTAGAGCAAGCGGTTTTTTTCATTGCTATATACGAAACGCTAAAGAATAACAAAAGCAAACTTAATTCTCGCATCACAGATAGAGACAGAAAGAACATTTCGGATGCTATGGGTATAGTCGGAAGTGTTTTTAGAAGTCATATTTATGATCACGGCTTTAGTGGTAAAAGGCAAAATATCCCTATTTCAGAAGTGCAAAATTTTGTGGGAGTTTGTATGAAATATATTGATCACACTATAAATGTAAACAAGCGCAATGACTCTTTATATCATGCATATAACCTTCTGACCATCAGTGAAGATAGTATGGCTATAGACCACCTGAGTGAAATGCTCGAAGGTCAGGTGGCAGTGATCAGTTCTGGATATCTGTCCAGTCAAGAAACATTGGCAGTGCTCGATGGGATGAGAAGTAGTGCCTTGTATAGGACAGACCAAAACAGTTATCTTTTGTATCCCAATAAAGAGTTACCAAAATTTTTAGAGAAAAACAATATTGAAAGCCATAGTGTCAAATCAAATGAGCTCCTTAATAGATTGCTCACCGATGAAAATTATGACATCATTCAGCCCGATATTCAAGGTGGATATCACTTCAATGGCAATTTTAAAAATGCTTCTGATGTTCAGCTAGCTTTAGATCAATTGGCACAAATGGGCTATGAAGCTTTGGTAGAAAAAAACAAAGAATCCGTACTTCAGATTTTTGAAAATGTATTCAATCATAAGGCTTTTACGGGTAGGTCAGGTACATTTTATGCTTACGAGGGCTTAGGTTCTATCTATTGGCATATGGTTTCAAAACTTCATTTAGCTGTCCAAGAGAGCCTGCTGAGAGCAATAGATCAGAATGATGATACGCTGCTTATCAGTAAATTGAGTGAGCATTACGATGCCATTGGTGCTGGAATAGGCATTCACAAACCCCCTGCCCTGTATGGTGCTTTCCCATCGGACCCATATTCGCACACACCCATGCATAGAGGAGCACAGCAGCCTGGCATGACTGGTCAGGTCAAAGAAGATATTATAGTCAGAATGGCTGAGTTAGGTATCCGTGTAGTCAATGGTAAGTTGGGTTTTGATCCATCTCTATTGAAAAAAGACGAATTTTTAAAAGAAGATAAGACTGGCAAATATATTGATGTCCTTGGTCAGGAAATAGAAATCAGCCTGAAGTCCGATTCATTGTTTTTTACCTATTGCCAGATTCCAGTTGTTTATACCATATCTGATAGGACTGGTATTAGTTTGAAATTTTATGATCAATCACCAATTCATATTGATTCATTAGAGTTGGATGCAGATATCAGCCGTCAGATTTTTGGGAGAAGCGCTATCATAAAAGAAGTGACGGTATTTATACAAGAAAGTCAATTACGACACTAAATCTAAAACCAAATGCCCAAAATGATAAGTTTTGACCTTATTTTTATAATTAAATAAAATGAAAAAATTGATTCCATTTTTGATTATCACAGTATTAATATCATTAGTTTTCTTATATTTTATGAAAACTGAAAAACAAATGCCAGTGGATAAGCTTGCTTCTGAAATCCTGAGTAACCCCGATTATCTCGCCATCTCGTACGGTGGATACAGAGGGAAATCAAGAGAAATCCAGCCTACCATGCCAGAGATTAAAGAAGACTTGATGCTCATGTCTGCGATGGGTATCAGATTGCTTCGCACTTACAATGTGCATCTTGCCGAATCAGCCAATTTATTGCAAGCCATCAGCGAAATAAAAAAGACCGATCCAAGATTTGAAATGTATGTCATGTTGGGTGCATGGATTGATTGTAAAAATGCCTGGACTGACCTTCCCGTAGATCACGACCAGGAGAGCGAAAAAAATGCAGATGAGATAGCAAGAGCAGTGGAGTTGGCAAAAAAATATCCTGACATAGTCAAAATCATAGCCGTAGGTAATGAAGCTATGGTAAAATGGGCAACGGCGTACTATGTCCAACCTGAAGTCATACTCAAGTGGGTCAATCATCTTCAGGAACTAAAAAAGATCGGAGAATTACCATCATCACTCTGGATCACCAGCTCTGATAATTTTGCTTCATGGGGTGGGGGTAGTGAAGAATATCACGTAGAAGCACTCCATCAATTGATCAAAGCTGTGGACTTTGTCTCTATGCACACTTATCCGATGCACGACACACACTACAATCCACAATTTTGGGGCATATCTGAGGACGAAACCCACCTGAACGATCATGAAAAAATAGATATTGCTATGGCAAATGCCAGAGATTATGCAGTGTCGCAGTATAATAGTGTGGTAAAATACCTCCATGGCCTCAATATATCCAAACCCGTACATATCGGCGAAACAGGGTGGGCGACCTTTTCCAATGAGCATTATGGTGATGAGGGATCACAAGCATGCGATGAGTACAAGTCAGGTCTGTTTTATAAGTTACTGCGCCAATGGTCCAAAGATGCAGGCGTAGCTTGTTTTTATTTCGAAGCATTTGATGAGCAATGGAAGGATGCGACCAATCCTGGCGGATCTGAAAATCACTTTGGGCTGATCAATCTCCAGTCTCAAGCAAAGTATGCAATCTGGGACATGGTCGATAATGGAACTTTTGATGGTCTGAGGAGAGATGGTAAAAAGATCACCAAAACCTATGATGGAAAAATAAACGATTTAATGACACATGTCAAAGTGCCACCCATGAAACTGCAAACACAAAATCAATAATTCACACCTAAAAAATGAAAATATGAAATCTATTTTAATTTTTTTTACCCTAATAAGCATAGGATGCATGATACTAAGTAGTTGCAATGATCAAAAGTCACTGAATGTGGCCGTCATCGAGACATCTCAAAGTGGGAATAAGCTAACTAAGGTGACAGATTTTGAAAAAGTAACTGCCCAGGTAGCGCTCAAAATCCTTCCAGAACAAAGATTTCAAACCATAGAAGGCATAGGAG
>JBATLS010000748.1:0-2871 GCA_049289435.1 Saprospiraceae bacterium
GAAGAATAACTTTTTCTGATGACTGACAGTGCTTTATTTCGGCCTGACTGCGGCCATCCATTAGTGTCAAAATCAGCGATGATTTCGCGATCATGTTTTCCTGTATAATTGTTGGCCATTGCAAAAATAGTCTGAGATAATACTGATTTCATTTCAGCATTCTTCCAGTCAGTCGTCCAGTTTTCCAAAAAATCAATTTGTCTCTTACCCAATAATTCAACCCCTGGAATATCTAGTTTTCTGGTGTCCACTTCAGGATCAAAAATTGCATCTAAAGGCCCTTCTGAAAATATTTCAGGTTCAAATTTTGGTAAATCCAACAAGCCAGACTTAAATTTTCTATCTTCAATAATTGCAAAACTCAACCCACCCCATTTCAAATCTGTGTAATACACTCCAATGCCTTGTGCTATTGGGGTTGGGTCATAGGGATCTGGTAAATGACTGGTTTGTGCCCTTTCAACTTCTTTGACATATTCTGCAGGCATGTAGTATCCTCCTGAAATACCATTTCTGGCATCCGCTTGGGTACCACCGTTGCCCCATAAATTTCCTTGACCTATATCATGATCATCGGTAAGACAAATAGTGGGAATATTCCGGGTGATCTCACCAAAATCCTGTCCAAACTTCAACCAATACACATAGTGTTCACTATGATCATACACCTGATCACCAGCAAAAAATAACAAATCAGGTTTTATATTCTTGACATTCTGAATAATATCTGATTTTGAAATATCACCACCGTGTGCAGGATATACTGAATTGCAAGAAAATGCCGCCATAACAAATTGCTCTTTTTCGATAGGGTTTTTCTTTATTATTCCTTCGTAAAAAGCTTTATCATTATGTACGACTCTATATTTCTTCTCCTGAGTGTCATCCCAGCCTTCTACCCTGAAGGTAGCTATGTATCCAGGATATAATATACGAGCTTTTGTACAAGCAACCCAATTGCCATCAACTTCTATTTCAAGTGTTGCTTCAAATGGTTCGAAATTTTTAAGAGGATAGAATTGAGCAGTGAGTTTCAAAATATTCTCGTGCACTGTGTATAGAGTGAAACAAATCCGCTCTTCTGGTTTGATGGATATTATTTGATTATATATGTCTTGTTTTTGAGCTGTGACTAGCTGACTTGTCAAAAGAATCAGGTATAAAAATATTAATTTTTTCATTACGCAATTATTTTTATTTTCAATTATAACATCTTAATTCAAACAGTTTCACATCATTTGCACCGTAAGTTTCATTGATAATGATCCTTATAGAAGATGTTTTGATTTGATCAAAATCAAATTTTATTAATCTTTTTTTATTTTGGTTAAACCTTCCTACGTTTTGCCATATTCCATCAATTAATACTTCAGCATCTAATGATTTTACCAATTCCACTGGCACTGAATGGGTATATGATTTATCTTCTCTGTAATACTTCAGCATCATGATGTTTCGCTTTACATTGGTATCGCATTTTACCACTATTTTTGATATGGATACTGGTTTGACCCATTCCAAAGTTACTAAAGCTTTTAATCCTTCAGATTTCCAATGATGGACTTCATCAAATTCATCTCTGGAAACTCCATCAAAAAGCAATCTTACATCTCCCGAACTGGTAGATGACGCAAACACACTATCTGCTTTCTTCGCCAAATCATCTGGATCATTTGCTGGTCGGGAAGGTATGTATGCATCATCCAAAATAAGTTGTTCTTGCAACTCATTGATATAGCTTTGTCCTACCTCACGAGGAACCATTTTTTTATGTATACAAATCGCAGCTGCAGTACCGACTGCCTGCCCCATGGTAGCACAGGTAGCCATAACCCTTGATGATGATAAAGCTACGTGAGTCTGACTTACATTTCTTCCTGCAAACATCAGATTGGAAATGTTTTTTGAATACAAACACCTATAAGGAATCTCATATACTTTATCAAAATGTTCGTGCCAAAAACTGGGAGGCTCAGCGAGATTTTCAATACCACCCGGATTGTGTTCATCTAGTGGCCATCCTCCAAAAGCTACAGCATCTTCAAAATGTCTATGTCCTATTTGATCAGGCTCGGATAAAATGTAATCACCTATAAATCTTCGGCTTTCTCGTCTTCCAGGAAGGGAACCGACCCAGTCCAAGGCAAAATTTTCCGTTTCAGGATAATTGCCTGAATTTTTGACATAGTCCCAAACGCCATAAGCAAAACCCATGAGTCTTTTCCTGCCTTCTTCTGCATCGGCTATAATGTCATTTTCACTACCAACTTCGACCCACCAGAATCCTTCTACGAATGGGATTATTCTACGATCAGGGTGTGTCTTATCAGCCTCATATTTGAGTGTAAATGACGGTGCTTCAAATGGAAATGGCTTTCCCATATCCTTGGATGATAAAAGTATAGTCGATCCCATTTGCCATCCATCTGCTAATTCAGGTGCAAAATTCTCTCCAAACTCAGATTTGCCTTCCCGACCAGTGCGATAAATTGCTCCAGCTGTTGCCGCCAATAATCCATCTCCTGAGCAATCAATAAAAATATCTGCATGGATAGTGAGCTCAGTTTCTGTTGTCAATTGCCAACAAATTGCAGATGATATTTTAGATCCCGTCATATTTGCTTTGATGGCCTGAGTATTCAGAATCAGTTCCAAATTTGGTTCTTTGGTTACAAAATCATACAATATATGATCCCACACTGTAAATGATTCCTGCTTATTGTAAAACCTATTATGCAATAGTATTTCTTCTATTATGCCAGTTTCTCTTTCGGCCATTCCATTTGGATGCAACTTAGTGACACCATGAACTATGACTCTGATCTCACTGGAAGCATTGCCACCTAGCACACTTCTATCCTGGATTAATAT
>JBATLS010000749.1:0-2952 GCA_049289435.1 Saprospiraceae bacterium
CATCCGGAAGCTTCCAGTGCGGCTTTTGTTTTTGGATTGCCTTCTACCATGATACATTTACTTGGCGCTATGGCGAGAACATTGCAACCCATAGTATCGAATTCATCATCAGAAACTTCTATCAGTTGATATCCTTTATCGAGCAAATAATTTCTAAATATGATGGGCATCAAGGGAGAATAAACTACTGCCAAATCAGCGTCTATAGGGCTCAAAATTGACATCAGATGAAATACATCAGAAGTCCCTTTGTAATGGGGCAAATGTGCCACAATCACTGCAATGCCAAAGGGTTGAAGAAGTTGCTTCAATTGACGAATGCCATCTTCATTGGTTCGATAAGTATGACCAACGGCCAGAGTATTTGTATCCAACCATGCTACATCACCGCCTTCCACAGTCCCCGGAAGTGCAATTGCTCCCAAAATATCAAACTCATTTTTGCGAAAATGATCTGCCAGTGCTGCAGGTTCATTTTGCCTTGCAGCCTTTCCCATATTGCACAAAATAAATCCATGATCCGTTGATATGGCCGCATCTCTGCAATAAATCGAATCCATATTGACAAATGGGTCATGTCCGATATCAAATATTTGGACTCCCTGATCGGTCAGTAACTTTCTGAAAAATGTATATTCTTCCTTTGATTTTTCGAAATCTGGCTTGTCGATATAATTTAACATTTGCCAATATTTTTCTAAATGAGCATCATCAATAAAAGCAGCATTGACATCCTTTAAATGGACGGACAAAAGTTTTCCATATTCTGATTGGCATGTATTAGTATTACTCATTGTAGAGGATTAAAATTTATTCTTTATTATTTTTCCATAATATAAAGACATAAAACGGGATGCCAGCCATCATCAAAATAAACCCCCAATACACTATTTCTTGTCCTGAACCTGCCACAGCCCATAGCGAATATAAAAATGCCAAACATCCAAGAGTAATGATCTCCAGTTTTTTGGAATTAAAATACTTTTGATTAAATGACATAATGACGTAAGAAGCAGTCGAAAAAAGATAAGGTACCAGCACTGTCAGTGTAGATAAAAGTATTAAAAATTTGAATTGGGAAACCAACCCTTCTGTATAATTCATAGCCATGGCGATCGAAACTAAAACACTACCGATAATGATACCTGTAGATGGAACACCATGTTTGTTCGATTTGGCAAAAACAGCTGGAAACAATTTGTCTTTGGCAATAGCTGAAGGTATTTGTCCTTGTATCAAGATCCACCCATTTAAGGCTCCAAATGCAGCTATAGCCACGCCTCCGCTTACCCAATATGCAGCAGAAGGACCCCAAATAATGACCGCAGCATCTGCAAATGGAGTGACTGAGTCCCTGAGTATTTCTCCGGGAATCATACCCATGACACTCACTGTGCTAAAGATATACAATATAGTGACTAATAATGTCCCATACATCGTCGCTTTAGGGATGGTCACTTCCGGATTGTCCACATTCTGACCCGGAATCGTTGCGCATTCTATTCCTAAAAAAGCAAAAAAAGTAAGTGCTGCAGTATCCATGATAGCTTCGAAGTCAGATACTTCACTGATATTGAATGGGATAAAATTTTCAAATTTTAGAAAAAATAATCCACCAACAGACACCAAAACCAAGGGAACTATTTTCAATATTGTAGTCACCAATTGCAACTTACCTGAAGCGACAACTCCCTTGGTATTTACCCAAGTTAGTAACCAGATGGCTCCAAGACCCACCAAGACAGATAGCAATGAATTTGTCGCCAATAATGGAAAAAATGTGCTTAAGGCACTGACAAAAGCAATAGCGATGGCAGCATTAGTACACCATATGGAAATCCAATACCCCCATGCGACTAGGAAACCTGCAAAATCTCCAAGCCCGCCCCTCGTATATGCATATGGGCCTCCGTCCGCTACAGGCATGATGTGACTCAGGTTGCTGAATACTTTTGCTAAGAGTATCGCCCCTGCTCCGGCAAATACCCAACCCAACAACCCTATAGATCCAAACATAGCCAAGGCGGCTGGCATCAAAAATATTCCTGAGCCTATCATGTTGCCCACTACGAGCGATGTGCTCGTCCAAATGCCTAGTTTTGATGTATTGTCTTTTGTCATATTCAATTTATAAGTCCAATTGGTCAAAAAATTTGAAGAGTTTAGCTATTAAAAAGATGTGCAAATATCACTTTAATTCTTAGCTACATAAGAGTATGTTTAAATTTTCATTTTTGAGCGAAAGCAAGCAAATTTAATTTTAGACAAGGTATATTTTGCAGTCGTAACTGGTAGTTACAACGAAAAATATAACGTAGTATAAAATGAAATTTGCCGCTTGGAGACAAATGATGGAATTTTAAACATACTCTAAAGTAAAATTTATGTTTTTCTGCGGAATTTTAAAGCTCGGGTCTAAAAATTTTTTGGCCAATAAAATCCAATTATTTAGGCTTTGATGCAAAAATATCCACTCGCACATCTCAGCAAAGTTGTACAATATCTTTTGGAATAATGATCAGGCTAAAGCTGATTTCTAGCTCTTTTTGGTCACCAAATTTATAATCATGAGTAGCGCAATGGCTCCTACTGCTGCGGTCAGAATATACCCTACATACCCACTACCTAAGCTGATACCCAATTTTCCTAAGCCCCAATAACCAATAAATCCACCTAAAATACCGACCACGATATTTCCTAGAAGACCCAATCCACTACCTTTGTAAATTTGACTACCCAACCATCCTGCTACAGCACCAAGGATAAGTGTAACTAAAATACCTTCCATAACAATTTAGATTTTACAGTTAACTAAGAAGTGATTAAAAAACATATTGTTAATTCCTTTGCAAGTCATTGAAACACATATCTTCAGCTTTTTTCTTGTCCATAGTTTCCACTATGAACTTCAAAAAATGCTTTGATCTGTATTCCAAGCACTTACAAATCATT
>JBATLS010000750.1:0-2565 GCA_049289435.1 Saprospiraceae bacterium
TGATGACCATGCACTTCAGGCCATTGGCGCATATGGGAGTCCTCACATCCAGACACCCAATATAGATAGGATCGCCAAAGAAGGAGCAATATTCAAAAATGCATTTGTGACCAATTCCATATGTGCACCAAGCAGAGCTGTTTTGCTGACTGGTAAATACAATCACATCAATGGCCAGTATGACAACCGATCGGAGACTCGTATCAATACAGGACAAGAGATGTTTCCGAAACTGCTGCAACAGCAAGGTTATACCACATCGTGGATCGGCAAATGGCATATCAATAATCATCCGCAATATTTCGATTATTGGAAGATTCTTCCTGGCCAAGGTCTGTATTATAATCCCGATTTTATCAACATAGACAGCTCCAGAGTCAGGATAGATGGATATGCTACAGATATCATCACGGACGAAGCGCTGGACTGGTTAAAGGATGGTAGAGACCCGAATAAGCCATTTAGCCTGGTGATCGGTCACAAAGCTCCACATAGAGAGTGGCAACCCGATACAAGGGATCTGAATGCTTTAGATGGAAAACCATTTGAAGTGCCAGATAATTTCTTTGACAACTATATGGACCGTAAAGCTGCTCAGCACCAACTCATGGAAATCAAAGACCTGCGATGGGATTGGGATCTGAAAGTAAACACCAAAGATGTCAATTACGTAAAAAGAATGAATCCCGATCAAAGAAAAGCATGGGATAAATATTACGATATTCAAAATGCACAACTGGACACAGCATCCATGACCCCAAAAGAAATTGCACTATGGAAGTATCAGAGATATATGCACGATTATATGGCATGTATTCTATCATTGGATCGAAACATAGGCCGGGTGCTGTCTTACTTAGACCATTCGGGATTGGCAGAAAATACAGTAGTCATATATGCATCAGATCAGGGCTTCTATCTCGGAGAGCATGGTTGGTATGACAAAAGATTTATGTACGAGCAATCGCTGCGTATGCCGTTGGTCATGCGATATCCTGCCAAAGTAAAACCCAATACGACCATCCGGGATATGATCGTCAATATTGATTTGGCACCTTCTATACTTGATATAGCGGGCATTAGTATCCCAAAAGACATGCAGGGCAAATCATTTTTACCACTTGTCCAGAATGGCAAGTCTATATCTCCATGGAGGAAGTCTATGTACTACCATTACTACGAATATCCTGATGCACACAGGGTGATGCCCCACTTTGGTATCAGGACCGATCGACACAAACTGATCTATTACTATGGCAATGACGAATTCTGGGAGTTATATGACCTGCAAAATGACCAAAATGAAATGAAGAATA
Source organism: Saprospiraceae bacterium (assembly GCA_049289435.1). Lineage (GTDB taxonomy): Bacteria > Bacteroidota > Bacteroidia > Chitinophagales > Saprospiraceae > OLB9. Next base: position 1,317 of record JBATLS010000750.1, read on the forward strand.
CGTATCAGGATCCCAAAAATAAATCATTGGTAAGAGATTTAAAAAAAGATTTGAAGACTTTGATGATACAATACGATGATCAAGCCGCTTTATCTATTTTCGCTAATGCTAAATAGTGTCAGCAAGAAAACTACTCAATTTAAAAAAATAATGGGTTCAATTTTAGAGCCAAATCTTTGCTTGAATTTTAAATTTTGTGACATTTTTGGCCGTTATCTTTATAATACTTACAACACGCAAAGGGCTCGTGGTTCTATATTAAGATTTGCGCCGACGATGTTCTGGGCATTATTTAAGGAAAACAAGATAGAAATAGAAGTAATATCAAAATCAGAGCTTAAATTTACAACCAAAGAAAGCAAACAGAGTATAAGATTTAATAAAACAGTAAAAAAGGTCTCCAATTGGGTAATGAGAGCTTGAGGGAATCCTTGCCAAAATTGGATGATCCCTAAATGGGTCATTCAATTTTAAAATGTAACTGTAGGCCTACGAGTTACGATAACCATTGGTACAAAGGTCGCCATTGGTCATCCTTGCCATTGCAAAGATAAAACGTTTGTCATTTATTTTATAACCATTTGTCATTTTGTCCGAATATAGGGGGGCTGAACCACAGTTCCAGACCCATTAATTGCTGCACAAAATGGAGTACTTCAAAATGTCATACATTATGCCAAAAGAAAGGGTGTAAATGGTGGTGATATTGAAATAATATTAACAGTAATAGGATAAAATATGAAAACAATAAGTCTATACTATTATAATGGTAAAATTTTTATAATACCAAATTCTGTTCTAAATAACGGACCTAAAGTTTTATCTGGACCTCCTCTTGTATTAGAGTTAATTGAAGGAGAAATTAAAAATGGAATTTTGCAAACTCTTAACCATTGCGGTTATTTGAATGAAGAACCAGAAGAAAATTATTTCAATCATTTCTTAAAATTATCAAAAGCTAAAACTAATAAAAACTTAGTTGAAAAAGGCAAACTTATTGGAATAAGCGAAAAAGATAATATATTTTATTTAACAAGAATGTCATCTAATCTTAAATATAAGTCTTTCGAAAGTGATGAGAAAATCGAATTCAAAAAAACTGATATAAGTGAAATGGTTGAAATGATTGTCAAACACCTTACGCCAATTACGTTGTCAAATTAGCTTTTAGTAAGAAAGCAGAAAAAACATGAAATATATATTTAAACATATAGCCATACTTTTTATACTTCTGATAGGAGTGTTAGCC
>JBATLS010000751.1:0-5126 GCA_049289435.1 Saprospiraceae bacterium
CCTGAGCACCTACCATTAGATGAAATGAGCATGAGCAGTAAACACACAATCCGTGATGATTATTTTTACATGCGAATTCCACCAGCCTGCTGCGAAGCTGGCAGGTCTGACCATTAAAATAAAAATAAAAAATTTACTGATGAAATATGACTTAATAAATGGTTCTAAAAATTATATATCCCACTACCTGCTGGCACATGTTTCAGGCTAACGTCGGACTGATGCTTGTACTAGCATTATAAAACTTAATGATACAACAATCTCCTAACCCTGCTCTTCCAACAATCGCTGCAAATGATGGTATTCTATCCCAAAATGCGATTTTATCTTTTCGACTTTAGCCAGAGCAGTCACATCGGGCGACGATTTGACACCTGTGATCATCAAATTTTTGCTGGTATGCTCCGAAGATATAAATTCGAATACCTGAGTTTTGTATCCATGGGCTTCCATCAATAGTGCCCTGATACCATCCGTGAGTATTTCTGCTTGTCTTTCTTCCAGAATGCCATGAGCCAGGATCGGGGACAGTTCATTGTTGTGCTTCATGGATTTGCGCACTTGTTGGTGGCAGCATGGGGAGACGATGATATATTTAGCATCTGACTGTATGCCTTTAGCTATGGCCAGATCTGTGGCGATATCACAGGCATGTAAGGCAATCACCATATCAATATTGGTAGTATCGACGTCTTCGATATTTTTTTGTTGGAATGTCAGGCCTACATACCCTTCACTGATGGCTGTCTGATAGCACAATGTGACAATGTCTTCCCGCATCTCGTATCCGGTCATCTTGACCCTCATTTTTTTGGTATTGACGAGATAATCATAGAGTGCAAAAGTCAGGTACCCTTTTCCACTGCCCATGTCGGCTATATTGATCACTGAGTCTTCCGGCAAGTCTTTGATGAGATGGCCGATGATCTCAATGTATTTGTTGATCTGACGGAATTTGTCTTGTGATTTATCATGTATTTTTCCATCTTTCCCAGAGAGCCCTAAAGCTTGCAGCCAAGATGTAGCTGCTGGAATAGGCCGCGTTTTTTGATGGTCATGTGTAGTTTCGACTTTGACGGGAGTATCTATTGGTCTTGTGTGTAGATTTGACTTACCTTTTTTGCTTTGTAGAAAGGTGATCTCTTCTTCGTCTGTAAATAAGACCGCATTGTAAAACATATTGCCCAGCAGATGATCGATGGTACCATACATTTGTTCTTTAGTGTAGTTTTTTACTTCGTCCTTGTTTTTGTATCTGAATGTCAGCGCATATTGTATTTTATTCTTGAGAGTGACTGGTCGCAGGTATATATTGTTGACATCTTTATTTTGATGCCTGGGTCTCGAAAAAGTCATTTTAAAAGGTAGCTCCTCATTGATCAAACCATCGATATGTTCTGTAAATTTTTGTTTGTTTTGGTTGCTGTCGGCCATGATTTTAAATGATATTTGCCACAAATGTACTATTACTCCTCCGATTTATCCATTTGGTGAAGATAAATGAGCTATTTTTGCAATTCTTTAAAACAAAATAATGAATCAAGAGATTTTTAGTCTTTCAGGATTTGATGTTACTGTGTTCCAGTTGATTCTATGTGCAGCTATTGTACTTGGGAGTATTTTTATTTACCATCGTATCACAAGATTGGCCATCACAGATCTGACAGATATAGACGTTGTCAAACCAAATATATTGGGTTTGAAAATTCGGCTTTTTTTTACCTTGATCTTTATGGCCACACTATTGATACTCAGACTATTGAATTTTGATTTGATGGTGTGGGAGATTGATGAATTCAGCTTTACGCTCAATCATATCATCGAGATTTTAGCCTTGTTTAGTATGGCTTTGTTATTTGATTGGTTCATCAGTCATGTGATCATTAGAAATAAATTTTTAAAAAGAGAGATACCCAAAAGGACCAATTTTCAGCAAGATCACAACAATGAGTTTAGGGCTACCAAGCTCGTCAGATATATCGTTTATCTTTATTTGGGTCAAATATTGCTCAAGAGACTTGAACTCGATGCGGTGTTGTTTCAAAGGGAAATTAAAAAAGAGTTATTTACGATTCATCTTTCTGACCTTTTAGTGGCTATTATGATCGTACTTGCTGCCCGGGTGATCGTGTGGTTTATCACTCAGGTGACGCTGTATAGGATGTACCGCAAAGCTGATATGGACGAAGGCATACAATACGCCATCAACCAGCTCGTCATGTACATCATTTATGTTGTAGCTATTTTATTTGCCATGAACCGACTGGTCTCAGATATGAGCATCATCTATGGTGGAGCGGCTGCTTTGCTAGTGGGAATAGGCTTGGGTTTGCAGCAGACGTTCAATGATTTTTTCTCAGGCTTGGTTTTGCTATTCGAAAGGACGGTGATGGTAGGCGACATCCTCGAAGTAGATGGACAGGTGGGTAGGATATTAAAAATAGGGCTGAGAGCATCCCGCATGGAGACCCGCAATAGTGTATCCTTATTGATCCCCAACAGCAAGCTGGTCAATCAGGCAGTCACCAATTGGACACATTATGACAATATTGTCAGATTTCAGGTGGACGTCAGTGTGGCTTATGGCACAGATACAGAGGTGGTCAGAGATTTACTGATGAAAGCATCCGCCAAAGTCCATGATGTGTTGAAGACACCGCTTCCCTTTGTGAGACTTAATCACTTTGGAGACAATGGACTGGAATTTAGCCTCTATTTCTTCTCGACCAATGTCATGACGGCAGAAAATGTGCGTAGCGATGTACGATTTGAAATAGACAAATTATTTAGAGAGCACGATATAAGTATTCCTTTCCCACAGCGTGATGTGTGGTTTAAAAACGAAGCAGTGCCAAAGGATAAAGTATGAAAATAATTTTGGCTGCTTTTGCAGGTATGGTCTTAATCCTCACGGTCATCAGTGGTATCAGAAATAGATTCAGACCTTACAAAAAGGCCGATACCCGATGGATGATCATCGCTATAGTCTTCTTTTTGATAATAATGGCCGTATTGGGCTTTCATTACTATCTGACAGGGGAGAGAGGAGATCTTGCAAAAATGCTCATCCCATTTGCCATATTGCTCATCCTTATTGACCAATACAGACGAAGCCGATCTTAAAAATAAAGTGGACAACAATTTGTTTTTACATCACTTCAACAGCAATTCAAACTTTTATCACAAAACCACCGAAAATGACATTTAATGATTTTAATCTCAGTAACCAACTACTCCATGCCATTTCGGATGCAGGCTTTACTAGACCCACTACTATTCAGCAGAAAGCATTTACTGTCGTCATGTCGGGGAGAGATGTCCAGGGTATAGCCCAGACAGGTACAGGAAAGACCATTGCTTATTTGTTGCCATTGCTCAGGATGTGGTCATACAACAAAAACCGACATCCGCAGATTCTCATCATAGTGCCTACGAGAGAACTAGTGGTTCAGGTAGTGGAGAGTGTACAGTTATTGAGCAAATATCTCACTCTCGAAGTCAGAGGAGTATATGGGGGCACCAATCTCCGTACTCAAGCCGCAGAAATAGCGGATGGCCTTGATGTCATCGTAGGTACTCCTGGGAGACTACTTGATCTGGGATATCACGGGGTACTCAATCTCAAGATGATCAAAAAACTGGTCATAGACGAGGTCGATGAAATGTTGGCTTTGGGATTTAGATCACAACTAGAGCACATCATGGATTTACTGCCTGAAAAAAGACAAAATTTATTGTTTTCTGCTACGATCACTCCGGATGTGGAATCTTTAATTCAGGAATACTTCAATGGCCCCGAGAAGATCGAAGCTGCACCTTCAGGCACACCTCTGGCGAGTATTGAACAATGGTTGTTTAGGGTGCCCAATTTCAATACTAAAATTCACTTGTTGGAATTGCTATTGAAATCCAGCCCCGAAATGACTAAAATCCTTCTCTTTGTTTCTACCAAGGCATTAGCAGATGAACTTTACGAAAGGATTCATCCGCTGTACCCCGAAACGACTGGCATCATTCACTCCAATAAAGATCAGAATTTCAGATTCAATGCGGTAAATAGATTTCAGGATGGTACTTACAGACTCCTTATCGCTACAGATATTATCGCCAGAGGTCTGGATATTGAGGGAGTATCTCATGTTATCAATTTTGATTTACCAGATGAACCGCAAAACTATATCCATAGGATCGGCCGTACAGGTAGAGCTGACCAGCAAGGTATTGCATACTCATTGGTGGGCGATCTGGACATGGATTGGCTGGAAGAGATCGAGACGTTTATGGAGTACAAAGTCCCACATGCGGATCTTCCGGAGGGATTGATCATTTCTGACAAATTGACAGATGCGGAGCTTCCGAAGATACATATGAGGGAGGTGCTTGGTAAATTGCCTAAAATAGTAGAAGACCAATCAGCTTTCCAGCCCAAAAAAGAAAAAAACAGGAAGGTCAATGTAAAAGTGTCGATCAGAGACAAAATGCACGCCAAGTATGGTAAACCAAAGACCAGAGGTCAAAAGAAGAAGAAATAATTGTAATTGCTTTTTTACTTGAATTCAGCCAATAAAAAAGCCCGATAGTTTTCAAACCATCGGGCAGTGTTTACTAATTGTGATGTAGGGTTATAGGATCACCATCCATGCCATCATCAGACCAGTGATCACCCACGGTGCTACGATGAGGAGTTCCTTGACATAAGGATTGGTAATGATTGTTGAATTCCTTAGCCCTGCGGTATTGGTTTTACCTTTTATGGCAATCCCTGAATTGACCAAACGTGATTTCATTAAATGCTGAGTGCCTCCGAAGTATGTTTTAGGCTTGACACTCTGTTCGGTCTGACTGTAGTAATTTGCAAATGTTGACATAATAAATTATTTTAATTGTTAAAATTTAATTTTGTATTATATAAATATTGTGATATTATTATGATATATATTTTGTAAAATCTATAATATCCAAATATAAATTCATAAGCATAACGCACAAGTATATGCAAAAGTTGCATAAAAGTGTTAAAAAATGATCAGTCCCTGGATTTTTCCGACCAATGCAAGGAATATTGTGATGTTTGTATTTTTAATAATTTACTGCAACAATAGGGTTCAATTTTTCTCTCCGAAAAA
>JBATLS010000752.1:0-1512 GCA_049289435.1 Saprospiraceae bacterium
CTCAACACTTGTCCATAATGATTGGCACTTTCCATACCACCAGCATAAAGATAAATATCTGTAGGTCCGGCAGGAACAAACGATCTCGCCAAATCATATATCTCTTCTGAAATCCAAAGACTTGGGGAGAAAATCATCATTTTACCAAAAATATTGGGAAACTCAAATCCTGCATACAAACTGATCAAACCACCTAAACTAGATCCCCCAATACCTGTAAATTCCCTACCTTTCTTCACTCGGTATTTGGAATCTATTTTAGGTTTCAGGTCGTACAGCATAAACTCCAGGTATAAGTGACCTTCAGCATCTGTGTATCTAGGGGTCGAATAGGGCATGTATTCCTGTATCCTTAGGACACCGCCATGATCTATAGCAACTATGATTACTTCGCTCATTCCATCCTCGGACAGTTTTTGTAAAGACTTATCGACACCCCAGTTGCCATAAGGAGCATATTCATCAAATAGATTTTGCCCATCATGGAGGTACAACACCGGATAGTGTTTACTGGTCTGATGATAATCATGTGGCAAAAGCACTGCTATTCGCCTATTGCGCCCCAATTGGGGTATTTCGTACGCTTCATCCAACATCTCGATGGTAGGATAAAACGATTTTCTAACTTCTCCAATCATATTGTGCAAAAGTAAATATTTTTTAAAAATTGTAGTGATATAGCCCCATTTTTATGCATAAAGGTCAAATAATTACATTGATGTGATTTAAAATATACTTAACTGACAGTAAAAAGCTTAAATAGTCTTTTATTCAGCACATTTTTTTATAACTACAACTATTTTCTCATAAAATAATTTTATCTTTGCGCTCCGTTTAGAAAAAGTTCTTAATTATGAGTATTTCAAATCAATTTTCATTGCCTTATGGTGGCATGAAAGATGGCTTGCACAGATACAAGTTTGATATAGATAATGATTTTTTTTCGTCATTCGAAAACACGCTAATTCGTCAAGGAAATTTTGTAATAGAAGTGGAGATAGACAAAAGACCTTCGATGAGCGAAATGTTGCTGAATATCTCAGGAAGTTTTGCGACTACGTGTGATAGATGTCTTGCCGATATCCATTTGCCAGTCAGTGGTCAATATCAATTATTGGTCAAAACTGGAGATAAGGAATCCGAAGAAGAAATTATATATATCTCATCTGACCAGACCCATCTAGACTTGAAACAAATATTTTATGAGTTTATATGTATCTCATTGCCGATGGTAAATACTTATAATTGTGAAAATGAAATACCAAAAAAATGCAATGATGAAATTTTGTCTAAATTGACAACTTCTGCATTAACGGTTGAAAATATTGAAACGACATCTAACATTTGGGAATCTTTGAAAGACAAACTTCCCAAAGGTAAGGAATAATTTAGAGTATGTTTAAATTTTCATGTTTGAGCGAAAGCGAGCAAATTTAATTTTAGACAAGGTATATTTTGCAGTCGTAACTGGTAGTTACAACGAAAAATATAACGCAGTATAAAATGAAATTT
>JBATLS010000753.1:0-2167 GCA_049289435.1 Saprospiraceae bacterium
TTCCGGGACCAGTTGTGGTAAGTCTTCAAAATGCTGAAATGTTTCCATCAGAAGGATCCTTACTTAAAGTCTTTGTGCCTGAGAAATTGATGAAACAGGATACAGTTACATTCAACCCCATAAAAGACATTATGTTTGAAAAAGCTGATCTGACCGATTATTTGATTTATCTGTACATTTTTATTGCCCTATTGATGATGGTAGCAATCGGATATTATTTCTTAAAACTTAAAAAGAAAAAAGAAGAGGAAACCACACCAGTTGTACCTGAATTAATCTTACAAGCGCATGAAAAAGCACTTAAGGCCTTAGAGAAACTGAATGAACAAGAACTTTGGCAAAAAGGGTTTGTCAAAGAATATCAGTCAGGATTAACTGATATTATTCGTAGCTATATAGAAGCAAGATATATTATAAGGGCCCCCGAGATGACTACAGATGAGATATCAAGGGAGTTGGCAAATGTTGATTTTGATAAGCGATATATTGCCGACCTGAACGAAATATTGCAGATTGCTGATCTAGTTAAATTTGCAAAAGCTACTCCACAGGATAATGTACATAGCAGATTTATGGATAAGGCGGTTGAGTTTGTTGAGAATACAAAAGAGATAGAAAAATTATCATGACGGATTATCTTACTAATCTTCATTTTGCTTCACCTTGGTGGTTTTTGAGTCTTTTCCTCATACCAATGATGATTTGGTGGCAATATTATTCTGGAAAAGCAAAGCCTTCTTATATTGTTATGTCTGATTTGCGTGGGCTGGAAGGTATCACAAGTTGGAAAGAAAGGATATATCCTTATTTACCATTATTGAAGATAATAGCGTTAGTTTTATTTATCATAGCGATGGCACGTCCTCAACTGAGTCTGACAGAAGAAAAAGTAAAAGCAGAAGGCATAGATATCATGCTTGTCATGGATTTGTCCAGTAGCATGCTGTCCAAAGATTTTAATCCTGACAGACTGGAAGTAAGTAAAATGGTGGCCAAAGAATTTGTAGAGAAGCGTATACATGACAGGATTGGACTAGTAGTATTTTCTGGGGAAGCTTTTACCCAATGTCCGCTTACCACAGACCATAATATTGTTATTGATTTTTTATCAGGACTACAAGTGGGTATGCTCCAGGATGGTACAGCTATAGGTATGGGATTGGCTACAGCTGTCAATCGTCTCAAGGATAGCGAAGCTAAATCAAAAATAATCATTCTACTGACGGATGGGGTAAATAATGCCGGGTATATCAATCCAAATACAGCTGCAGAAATAGCTAAAGAGTATGATGTGAAAGTATATACTATAGCTGTAGGTACTATGGGGCAGGCTTTGTCACCCGTTAATCGCAGAAGTGATGGTGAATATATGTTTGCAATGGCTACTGTAGAGATAGACACTGAGTTGTTGAAACAAATATCACAAATGACGGAGGGAAAATATTTCAGAGCTATTGACAGAGAGAGTCTGGAAAATATTTACGCAGAAATAGACCGATTGGAAAAAACAGAAATAGAAGTCAATGTGTATAAAAGATACAGGGATGAATTCAGGATATTTTTATTTGCAGGTCTTTTTTTATTGTTGATATGGTGGCTAACAGGTCAAACTATTTTCAGAACATTAAATTGATAAAACCCCAGGTATGTTCAGATTTGAAGACTCATCATCATTTTACTTACTGGCACTGGTTCCGATGTGTTTACTTCTTTTTATGTGGATGAACCGTAAAGCAAAGCAGAACATAAGTTCATTTGGTAAAGATAAATTAGTACTCAGGTTGATACAGGGAAAGAATCGGAGTACATTAAAAATTATATTATTTTTAGCTTCTTTAATATTTTTGGGTTTGGCAGCTGTAAATCCTCAGTGGGGTTTGAAAAAGGAAAAGGTCAAGGTTGAAAAAAGTGACATATTTTTTGCACTTGATATTTCGGCGAGTATGAATGCTCAAGATATAAGTCCATCCCGATTAGAAAAATCAAAGAGATTTATTGAACAGCTTATCAATGAGCGTAGGGGTGACCAGTTGGGGTTGATACTTTTTGCAGGTGGGGCATATTTACAGATGCCGTTGACTTCAGACTACGCTGCAGCACAACTTTTTGTCAGGTCGGCAAGTTCAGAAATGGCCGGCACCCAGGGTACTGCTATAGGTGAATCAAT
>JBATLS010000754.1:0-8104 GCA_049289435.1 Saprospiraceae bacterium
GTTGTATAGACTCCAGAACATCGGCAGAGTTGATTTTAGACCAGGGATTGGGCGATATCTTTAGTGTCAGGATAGCTGGCAACATCATCAATGAGGACATCCTCGGTAGCATGGAATTTGCCACAAAGGTGGCTGGATCAAAAATAATTGTCGTGCTGGGTCATTCGAGATGTGGTGCAGTAAAAGGTGCTTGTGATCATGTAGAAATGGGCAATCTTACAGCACTACTTAGTAAAATAAGACCTGCTGTAGAGGATGAAATCACGGTGAAGGAAAACAGAAATTCAGGCAATGAGGAGTTTGTAGAGAAAGTATCCATGATCAATGTCAAAAGAACCATCAGAGCCATTAAAGAGCGAAGCCCCATCTTAAAAGAAATGATAGAGCAAGGTGAAATAGGTATCGTCGGAGGCAACTATGATGTGACAAATGGCGATGTAGAATTTTACTCTGACACATTGGTGCTCAACTAATAACTTTTCATTTAAAGCAATTTAGGTACTACTTTAATATAGCAAGAGATTCTGGTTCAATTCAGAATCTCTTGTATTTTATTCCAATTATGTATCTGAAGTAAAGTTTTTACAAAAAACTTCCAATTTACTTACGAAAACACAGCTTACGTTTGAATGTAGTTTTGAGCCAAGCAATGATTTTAACTTAAAACATAAGGTGTCCCGATAGCTATAAGGATTAGGTGATTGGGAAACCAGAATAATCATTCAACATTAGCACATTAGCATATTGTCACTTTAGCAAATTAACACATTTACAAATTAGCAAATTAGTACATTAACCATTCAATTACAACTTATACATCACCGACAAATTTGTGTATGTAGCAGAATCTTCTAAACCGCTCCAAGTATTATTTGTCCTAAACCGAATGCCGTCTGCGTAATAAAAACCTGGATATTTGATGATTTTGTGTTCTATACCAAGAGCTATTTGATCAGAAAAATGAAATAATAATCCTGCTCCATAAGAATAAGTGAGATTTTTGGTAGTATATGGCATATTTGTTTCATATGTACCATCATATATAGATGCTTAGTTTGAAAGAATTTCTCTTCTGCCTTTTTGTGTTTCTATACTGCTGGTACTACTTCCTGATCTATTGACTAGATCATCGTATGGCAAGCCATTTTGATCTAGCAGATCCAGGTCAGTTGTTTTACCTATGACCCCAAAACCTCCCGTGACATATATTCCGATTTGATCAAAATGGATATTGGTTGTCTTGGTGATGATTTTTAGTATATCCATCACTCCTTCCATCTCGAAAGTAGCTTGGGTAAACCTGTAGCTTGGAAACCATCCCCCAGGATTGTTTTGATAAGGTTGGTAAATAGATTCTACCAGTCCCCCCGAGTTGATATTAGTGCCATACCAGGGTTGATAACTGAGGCCTCTTGCTTGACTCACCATCAGATTAAATCTCATGGAGAGGATATAGTGTACAGGAATATGTATCCGACCACCCATACCAATTCCGTGGCCATCTATGTCACCATTAACTCTATAATAGCCAGTGTGTACGGTGATGCCTAATTGAGGTTTTTGCTTCTCATCGTCGTTTTGACTCTGTGCATCTACAACACCTGATGTACATATGAAAAGAAATACCAATATTATAGACTGTTGAATTTTTGATGACAGATTGATTAGATTAGATTTTTTCATCAGAGTTATTATTTAAAATTGTAACAAAAATAAATATTTTGTGCAAAAAGTAACTTTAATTTTGAATGTTTTGAGCCTTAGCCTTAGCATTCCTTATCAAAGATGGTATAAATTTTAAAAAAAGAATGCTCAAGCCACTTTCGGTGCACTATCTTTGTTCATATGTCGTATATTGTTGGGCATTTAAGCACTGTATGTCCCTAGATGAAATAATCATTTTTGATGCTACCCCGGTGGATGAGTTTCGTAAGATAGCCAACCAAGCAGTCCGATATGCATTGATTTCTGTAGCATTTACTTATGACAGACTGGGATCTGGCAATATGATGTCCAGGATTGAAAACATTACCAAAGGGAAGATTGCCGAAGGCTTGTTTTATTATTACTGCGATCAATCCAACATTGATATAAACACCGCTCCTTGCAATACTCCGTACTGGATGCCGGATTTGAGAGATTTTTTATGGCTGGGAGGGGAGTGGGATATAAAGAATAATTATTTTTTTTGTTCAGATGATGATTTCAGCGCTTTTAGGTTGGATCGATTGCCAGCGTTGATTCCGGATAATTATCCAGGAGACCAATGGTCCAAAAGAAACCATCACAAACATACTACCAGCAGATTCAACGCTATGTTGTTTACGTTCATGAGATATACTACTAAACATAGGAAGTTTTTTAATATTGACATCAATGATCCCCAAAAACAATATCTGGCTGCATTTGGGTCAAAAGCTAAGGAGTCTCCATTGAGCAGATTGCATCTGATGGAACAAGATTTTTACCATGAGCTGGATAAATTAGGTGGAAGTGAGTTCGTCAGATTGCATTATTATCCAGAGTTCATCATCACCGGGTGTGCCAATGCTAACTATTGGCACGCTTTCGAATGTGCAGATAAAGAAACGGTGAACCTTGGTACTACAAATGGAATGCAATATGCAAATGATTATAAACAACAGGGCGATTACATATCATATCTTGATGGGGCCTTAGTTACAAAAATAAGGAATCAATATTGCCCTGTTATTCATTTACCATCCTTTCGGTCTGTAGTCGATAAACATAAGAAATTAGGGTAGAATTCGTTTTAATGAGCCAAAGACTTTATCTTTATCTTCACAGAGCACTGATGAAGTAGGATGATACGCAGAGGTGTTAGTGTTACTTTTATTATTTTTCGCTAAAGGACTGATTAATAGTACATAAATTGAGCCTGTTATAAATACAAAAAATATTTATTTGAGGACAACCTTCCATGATTATTATATACTTAAATTAAAACATAGATATGAAAAGTTTGATTACCATTATTAAGTTGATTTTGATCAATGTGATAGACAAACTCGAGGATAAGATAACTGACAAAGGAAGCAAGGCTACGAAGTTATCTTTTGCTACATCGATTTTTTCAACATTGATGTGGTATGTGCTGAGTCAAATGGGTGGGGTAAAAGATGAATTAATTAGTTTTGCCACCAACCAAGTCCTGCAAGTGTCCATTAAAATTGTAAATAAAGTGTCCAAAGTGATGGCATCTTTGATGTCAATTTTTATTATAGGAGGTTTGGTATTTTTGGCTTTTATCTTTTTGACGATAGGGATGGCATTGTTTATAGGAGATCTGTTAGGCAATTATATTTATGGGTTTTTTGTCACTAGTTTGTTGATCCTGGTAATGGCGGGCTTGATGTATTACTATGGTCATCGTGCTATGGCCAAAAATATCAAGAAGCATCTGGAGACTCTGATCGATGATGATTAATACACTTCTACTTTAGTGACTAAAGTCATCCCCACTGCATCATTGATGATTTGGATGATATTGGCTTTACCCATCAGCAATTCTTTTTTCAGTGGGGCTGAAGTCAGGTATATTTTTAGCACTCCGTCTTTAAAATACAATTTTTTGGTATATCCCGATATGATGGGGCCCATTTCTTTGCGCCAGATTTCGTCGATCTCGGTGGTATAAAATCCCTTTGAGATACGTGCATCTGATGATATAAAATCCTTCAATACATCTTTAATATTTTTATCATTTTGTCTGCCCATAAGTTTATTCTTTGATGATGACATAGTTGGCATACCATTGATATGCGATCAAGCTTATGATTGGTAAATAAAACATAGATGACATACTGGTGTTTTTAGAGATAACAAGCACAGATTCTAACAATACCAGGACTAATATAGCCGACGTAAAATATCTAAGTTTACTTCTGTTTTTAGGAAAAAATGGATTGTTCATACTTCCCAATGGGATCATCATCATAAAAGATAATATAGCCAATGTAATCAAACCTTCATTTACAAAAATAAAGTACAAACCAACGCTAACAATGGAGATTAGTAATGCAATCCCTACATATCTCGCAGATTCCTTTTGTTCTTTAGTCAGTGTCAATTTACCAAAGTTATTGGAAAGAAGATATAAGTTCATCAGTGGCGAGAATATCCATGAAGACACAAAAAATAAAGCAATCAGAATGATCACCGGTAACAGGAGGGGTTGTAAAAAAGGATTGCTTTCGGACAATGAAACCAAGAGTCTGTATATGATATATCCACCTATGATGTATGCCCACTGTGAGTTGCCTTTTAGATGACTCAACCATAACATCACTCTCAAAAAGTATCTGTAAAGTGGAAACTTCGTTTTCATCGCTTCCAACATGCCAGCCTTTGCATATTCGTTCATTGGGTTGTCCTTGAGTGCTTCGCTAAAATGACGTAGGGCTTCTTCTGTTTTGCCATAATGCAACATACTCCAACCCATATTGGCATGAGTATGCGAATTGTTTGGGTCTGCGGCCAGAGACTTGTTGATCGTTTCGTACGCTTCTTCACGACGTCCAAGTGCTACCAGTGCAGAAGCTCGGGCATTGAGCGCATCAATATTTTCGGGATCTAGATTGAGACCTTTTTCTGCCCAATCCACCGCTTCTTCGAAGTCTTTGGATTGCTCCAAAAGCTGTGCCATGAAAGCATAAAAATTGGCATTGTCTGGTTCTAGTCGGATGGCTTCCTGCGTATATTTTAACGCTTGTTCAAATTTTCGCTCTTGACTCCTTAGCACCGCCAAGATATAAAACACAAAGGCATCATCCGGCTTGCGTTGCAGGATCAGGGTACAAAGTTCTTCTGCTTCTTTCGGTTTACTGAGGCCCATTTTGGCGATGAGCATCATTTTCATGATTTCGTTACCTTCATATCCTGTCGCCAGAAGTCTTTCAAGTATAGCTTCTGCCTGATCAAATCGACCTTGTGATATCAGGACGTCTGCATGTGACATTTGTCGGGCGAAATCGTTTACATTCATTATTTTATATACTTTAGTATTTCATCATATATGCCTGACTCGTTTGCAAAAAGAGCATAATTTTTTGCTGTGTTAAACCATTCTCTGGTGCTGGCATGATGCTTCTTGGCAGCTTGAATGAGATCTTTTGTCTGAATAGGCTCCGGTATGCCTGTCTTGATGGCCGACTTAAGTTTCTCTTCTATGGCCAGATCTACCATTGCATTCAGGTCAGCGCCGGAGTAATATCTGGTATGCTCTATGACTTGTGCATAATTTATTTTTTCCATAGGCTTACCCCGCATGATGATTTCAAGGATTTTTTGTTTGCTATCAGCATCTGGAGGTGGTACAAATATGATCCTGTCAAATCTGCCTGGCCTTCTGAATGCAGGATCAAGATGCCACGGTGCATTGGTAGCTCCGAGTACCAGGATGCCATCATTGCTACCATCCAATCCGTCCAGTTCGGACAAAAACTGGTTGATGACATGTCTTCCTGATGAACTCTTCATGTCTGATCTGCTGGCTCCCAAAGCATCTACTTCATCAAAAAATAACACGCATGGAGTATTTCGACGAGCCACATCAAAGATATAATCCATATTTTTTTCACTACGTCCGATCCACATATCCAGAATATCACTGATACCCACATTGATGAAATTGGCACTGATCTCTCCGGCAGTGGCTTTCGCAAGATAGGTCTTTCCGCATCCTGGAGGTCCATAGAGCAGGATACCACCTCCGATCTTTTTGCCATATGCAGCATAAAGATCGGCATTCTCAAGAGGTTTGATGATCTTTAGATCTATTTCTTCTTTGAGTCCTTCCATACCACCCACATCTTTGAATGAGATGCTTGGTTTTTCTAATATGAAATCCTTGTCGTTTGGACCACTTTCGAAACCAAAACCAAAGGGATCATCTTCATCAAACATATCATCATCTTCCTCAAAATCCAAGCCAGGCATTCGCAGATGTTCATCCAGTTCTTTATCACTAAAATCCGGATTTTCGTCCAGGATTTTTTCATAGACATCCTGCGCTTCTTCTATAGATTTTTCTCTGACCAGAGATTTGGCACATAAGACCATGACGCGCTCCGATGCCTTATTGCGTGACATCAACTCTTCAGCTATGACAATGACGGCAGAGTATCGGGCTTTTCTAAAATAGACCTCTGCCAGGCCTTCTTTGGCTTTGATGTAGTTGCTATCATAGCTCAGGACTACTTGATATTCTGCCTCAGCCTCATCGAGTTGGCCAAAAAAGAAATACTTGCCTGCGAGCATGATTCTCAGTGGTAGGTTGTCTGGAGAGTTTTGTATCGCTTCTTTGAGCGATTCTATATCTTGTTGATTCATGGTAATGATTATAATTGTTGTAGCTGGACAAAAGCTATTTTTGAAATTGGATTTGCGCCATGTGATTTAATAATAACGAAGACTGGAGGTCATCCATTGTCAACACATCAAGCCGTTGGTGCATAAGTTCAGCAGTCTCACTGATTCTGGTCAAAGTGGTTTCTGTTATTTCTTCACTAAGGGTGACTCCCGGAGCATGTGATTTTGTCAATGCTTTAGCTCTGACTTGGTCTAGAAAATGCTGAAACCTGGACGCAGTCTCCTGTTTGCCATGTTTGAGCAAAGTGAGTAGAAATCTGTTGCCATTGATACATAGTAAATCTTCAAACACATCTTCGACATCATCATTCACTTCGGTCACCAGGTCATAGTACCTCCAGTCAGTCAGCTTGCCAAACGAAGGATTTATTGGCATATTTTCATATATCAATCTTCGGAGCAGCTTTACATCGCATGATTTGTAAAAGTAGAAGTATTCCATATCCAGCCTAAGAGGAGATTTTCCAACTCTGAGTTCAAGTTCATGCTTTTCGTATTTTTTGATATGATTGACATATCTCGGGCAATTTTCCAAAGGGATTCCGAAACGAGTCAAATAATGATATATATTGTCCCAATGCCACTGTAGCTTTTGTGGATCGGTTTTCCAATGAGCTTCCAGATGTGCGTCGAGATGATATATTGCGGATTGAAGGTCCACTAATTGGTTAAAAAAAGCATTACTTTCTATACCATCTTGTTTTCCCTGATATATCAGACGATCAAAAAGTCTGTATTGAAAAAGTGATATTATCTTATGGCGCAGTACATCTTCAATGATGTGTTTTTCTTTCATTTTTTGAATCAGATTGTAAAAATATAAATATTAAAAGCGTAAATTTGTAAATTAAATTGATATCGGCAAAGCTTTTGGTGAATTTTGAACGTTATTTTTATGTACTGAAAGCAAGAATCCAATTGTTTCTGAATCACATTCTAAAGTATGATATTTAAATATTGTGAAGCAAATCGAATTTTGTAAACTAACAAATCATAAAAGTACTAAAGAGTATAAAATGATATTTGCATCATGCAGACAAATGATGAAATTTTAAACTTACTCTTATTTCAATCAAATATCAATATTTTAAAATACTCTTATAAAATGAGCAAGTGAAGCAGCAAAACTATATATTTTGATTTAATCATGCGACTTTCACCCGTTGGCTCAATATGATGGGACGGTGACTTTAAATAAAAAAATAAAAATTATAAAATGAAAACCACGTATTCAAAACTACTATTATTACTTTTTCTGATGATTGTATCTGCTGGGATGAGTGCACAGATTTTTGGCGGTATAATGAACGAAGCGAAGCGTAAAATTGGTAGGAAAATAGAAGATAAGATCGTAGATGCTGTTTCTGACGAGTTGGCAAGACGGGCATTTAGGCCTATTGAGGTAGCCATTGACTCTATGATGCGACAAAAGTATCAGGACTCTATAAATGGCGGCAAGGAAGTAGATTGGGATAAAGCTGGTGCCGCTTATGCTGATTTTCTGAACGGAATGAATAGGGTAGTGGAGCTGCCAGAAAAATATACATTTGACATCACTCAGGAAGTAGAAATGACAGACTACTCAAATAAAAAAAATGAAATAAAAATTCATTATTCCAAAGATGGAGCTTATATGGGTATGGAAAATATCGACGACAAAGATACCAAACAGTTCATCATCATGGATGTGGGTCGTGATGCTATGATCTTGTAC
>JBATLS010000755.1:0-10495 GCA_049289435.1 Saprospiraceae bacterium
ACATTATTGTACAAAATTTTCTCTGCTGTGTCAGGCGCATTAGCTGGATCTTCTGTAATTGTATCATCAAATATTCGATTTCCAACTAATCCAACAATAATGTTTAAAGCAGATGGGTTTTTGACAAGAATATTACTTTCCGAAATTAATTTAATAATTTTTACTTCGTGGTTTTTCTTCATTTCTTGAAGAATTATTTCTGTATATTTTGCCACATCATTCGTTTCCAAATGATGATTTGCACATAAAAGCATTAAATTTTCATAGCTCCTACGATAATCGTCATTTGAATTAGAATTATACCTTTGTCCACCAGGCTCGGCTGCCTCAATATGGCAGATGTTAGAGAAGTTTATTTCACTTCCAGAACTTAAAAGACTTATATGACAATCTGGAAAAGCGCATTGATTGCCGGATAAAGCATATAAACGCTTAATTGTTTTTTCAGATATGTGTCTTGCTTTATTTTTTGCCATTTTTATTTTTACAATGTTGCAAAATTACGTTTTTTTCGACTGAAATCAAACAATAAAAAAACTCTGTTTTGTTACAAACTTTCAATACTTTACAGACTGTTGTTAAAATGGCATATAACGCTTACCTAAACAACATTATCTTTAAATTTGTAACGCAAAAGTGAGATGCTGCGTATAGATTACATATTAGTCTAGCATGGATGACAAAAGTGAGGATCGGGTCTGGATACAAAGATTGATCCAGGGAGATAGGAAGGCCATAAGTTATTTTGTAGATACTTATGGTGGGTTTATCTATAATGTCACGTACAAGATTTTGCTCAACAGTCATGAGGCACAAGAAGCCACACAAGACAGTATTTTGAAAGTATTGAAAGGCTTGAGTAATTACAATCAAACATCGCCCCTCAAAGCTTGGTGCTATACCATTGCATACAGGACGGCCATAGATTATAAAAGAAAGGTCAAATATACTGCAGATATCAGTGATCAATTTGATCTGGCTCATGACTCCACAGCCGATGGTAGTTTATATGCAGATGAAACAAGTAGTACCATCAGTATGTTATTATCACACCTTGATGAAGAGTCGAGAATGATTATTTCACTGTTTTATCTTGAAGAAAAAAATATTAAAGAATTGATGGAGATCACTGGACTCACAGAAAGCAATATTAAAATAAAATTGTACCGCAGCAGAAAATTATTGGGCCAACATGCTGGAAAATATTTTGAACACTCTTAATCAATGGACATGGAAGAATTAATTTGGAAATATTTGGACAATGATTGTTCAGAGCAAGAAAAGGTTAAAGTAGAAAATCTCCTAAAATCAGATCATGCCTTCAATCTTCAGTTTAATGATCTGAAAAATATCAATCAGCTTTTCGTCGATCATACATCGATCCCTTTACCTTCTGCATTTAAGGTGCAATTGGAAACTAATATTGCTGCACAATTGAAAAAGAGAACTGTCAAAAGGGCAGAAATCATATCTACACAGTGGATTGCTATTTTGACCCTCGTAGGAGTAGGAGTGATCGCTGCGATTAGTTCAGTAGGTAGTTCTTCGTTTATTTTTGAGCAACTGCCAGCAATAGACGAAAAAATTATAGATTTGATAGCGTGGACATTTTTGGGATTCCTACTTTTGGTTGGATTAGATTCATTTTTATCTACTGGGGTCAAAATCAAAAAAACAACATTATTTATGGTATAATTTAGATACCGTTTTATAATGTAGAATACCGTACTACTAGTGCTCTGTCCAGATAAAAAGTTAATCCCGATAGCTATCGGGAAAAGGAAGCTATTTTTTCAAAGATTAAGGCAAAAAACCTGCCTCGCCTACCAGCGGTCAGGCAGGCGCAGACGTAGCAGCAGCTACGGCGAGTATTTTTAACGCAGAGATTTGGAAAAAGAGCATCATTTAATTAAGTTCTTTATCTGGACAGAGCACTATAAGTTTAATTCCATTAAATATAAAATCAATTCAATTGCCATTAGCTTTAGCTAGTGGATAGGGATATTTCCTAACATTTGGCTTTAACCAAAAAGTGGGTCGATGTAGCTATAGTCCTTTGGTTATATTGTTTATCTCGACAGTGGATTAGAATAATAAAAAATGGGTTCAGATTAAAACAAACCTGAACCCATTTTTTATTGAATTGATTGAATATTTTAATCTTAAATGTCCCTTAATTTTGGGTCAATCTCTCCAGAATACCTCCATTGTCTATGACCACTTCGGATGTTTTGAAGCCTCTGTTGAGTGCCTGAATTTGGGCATTTTTTGCTTCATCCAGATTGTCAAATCCGGCCAATATAAAGATCGTCCACCCACCTTTGGTCCATTGTTCTATTCTGCCCAAATCTTTCACTTTATTGATATCAAACCATATTGGATCTTCATAGGAGGCCAATCTGACTTTGTATTTATTGCTCGATTTATATGTCTTGGCGACTTCAGGATTTCTGGTATTGAAGTTGCCTTTATCTGTAAAACTGGATTCATCACTACCAGAAAGTACCAGTTCCATCTTTGCAGAATTTAAAAATTCAAAAGCTAAAAAGGCGTCTTTATATCCACTTGCTTTCACTTTGGCAAGGATTTCTTCAGCTTCTTTTCTATCTGTAAAATAGCCCAATCTAACTTTGATAGATCGGTCATTAAACATTTTGTAAATATTACCATACTTCAATAAAGGCGTGAATATGCTGAAATTGGGTTTGCTGCTGGAGATGGATGCCAATTGAATAAAAAACACCTCTGTATTGGGTACTAAATCTTGCACTGAAACACGATGTGCACCTTCTACTTCCAAGTCTTCCAAAGCGTTAGTTCCTACTTTTGTAGCATCAAAAGATGGCAATTTAAATGCAGTAGCCATAGGGCTTTCTTCTTTTGCAGATACTTTAGATGCCGACTCAGGATCGACGGTATGTTTTGTGGTTTGGGCAGCGAGTTCATCCAATGATACAGCCGGAGGTGGTGTCATAGCTGCGAGTATATCCGGTTTAGTCACTGCTGGCACGGTCTTAAGTTTATACGTTTTGTAGATGTCATTATTGCCACGACCGCCCAGCCTATTGGAGGTGACATACAATTCTTCCATAGCATTTATGGCTGGAAAATAATCATCTGCTGGGCTATTGACACCATTGCCGAGATTGACTGGGGCAGACCATTTGGCATCTACCACCTCACTCACCACGATATCATATCCACCCAGGCCACTATGATAGTCTGATGCAAAATATAATGAATTGCTTTTGAGATATGGCGTGATTTCATTTCCTTCTGTATTGATAGTATTACCTAAGTTTTGAGGGATAGACCATCGGTCATCATTCCAATAGCATACGTAAATATCAAATCCTCCAAATCCTCCTTTCCTATCAGAAGAAAAGTACAGCGCACTCCCATCAAAAGCCAGATGAGCAGCATTGATAGATGAACCTACTTCATTGAATGGAAATGGTTTGGATGAGGTGATTTCTCCGTTTTCATTGACTTGTGCTATATGCAAACTAGCGTTTCTCATATGTTGGATAAACTGGTATTTATCTTGCATTTTTGATTCGATGATGGCACATTTTTGGCCGTCTTTAGTAAAACTAAGTGGCCCAATATTTTGAAGATTACCATTCATACCTTTGATGAAAACCAACCTGTTTTTTTCTGCCTGGTATAAGAATGATTTGTGTGCACTCTCTGCTTGGTTCAACTCTTTTTCGGAGGCGGTCATGAGGATGTCTGTCCTAAATGAGCTGAATACCGGCATATCTTTATAGAAGGTCAGACCAAAGTCCGAAGCCGCACTATTGGACGGCATGACAATGGCTTCGTATATCGGTTTTTCGGCCATTGCTTTTTTTGCATAATGACATCCATTGACAAAGTATTCTGCCATAGCAGGATTATACAATCCGTAAGCCTTGTATTTGGTGATGGCATCATCATATCTCATCAGACTCTTGAGCAAATGTCCATGGTCTCTATATGCGACAGGATCTACCGATGTAGATACAGGAATCAATTGATACCATTCGTCTGCTTGACTCAGCTGACCTTCATTGACCAAAGTTTTTGCCAGTTGTGCCATCGTAGCATAATCGGTAGGGTGGTCTTTGAGATAGGCTTTATAATTTGTACAAGCTTTGGAATATTCTCCATTTTCCGCTTGTATTTCTGCTTTTCTAAGCAATTTTTGTGCTGTGAGATCCAAACTCACCAGCAGCAAAACCAAATATAAAATTGTCTGTGTTATTCTTAACATGATCCTATATATTTAATTATAAACATATTTAAGTTACAAATATAGTGATATTACCTGTTATCTAACAAATAATATATTAATTATTTTTGTAATTTGTATAAAAATCTATGTATTTTATATTTTTATTAACAACCCTATGCTCCAGATTTAAATTTTAATCCATTTCCTGTCTTTTTGGTTATATTGTTATAAATTTGAGCAAAATTGATATTATGAGATTTTTAAAATCGATATCAACTCTTTTTCTGTTATTATTTTGTACTACTTTTCAAATATTATTTGGACAGAAGCTTGACCATGTACAGGGGGAGTTTATAGTAGAAGTATCTCATGCATCAGATATCGAAAGCTATAAGAAGCAAACTTTTCTTGGCTTAAGAAGCAAATCTTCTCCATTCGAGTCCAGACAACTTATGACCGAACCATTCAATCTTTGGCTCATCAAAATAGACTTTGCGCAGATCAATGAGATACAGTATGAACGCCAATTAAAATCATTCAAAAACTTCAGAAGTGTCAGAGTCAACAGATTGATTGTCCCTCGACTTTTGCCCAACGATCCAGAGTTTAATCGCCAGTGGCAATATATAAATACCGGAATGCCGGATGGATTGATCGGCGCAGATATGGATATGGACTTAGCTTGGGAGATCACTCAAGGGGGACTATCTCCATCTAAAGATACCATAGTCATTTGTGTCATAGATGATGGTATCAATGCCACCCACGAAGATATGAAGGACAACCTATGGATCAACTACCAGGAAATCCCCGGCAATGGAAAAGATGACGATGGCAATGGGTATATCGATGATTACAGAGGGTGGAATATCACATCCAACAGCGATAATGTATATTCTGGTGGTACGCATGGCACTTCCGTCGCAGGGATCATAGCTGCAAAAGGCAATAATGCCATCGGAGTGAGTGGTGTCAACTGGAATGTAAAACTTATGATGGTCAACTACGGGTTTGCGAGTGAAGCCAATGCGCTGGCTTCATATGGCTACGCTTACAATATGCGAAAGCTTTACAATACATCCAAAGGATCAAGAGGTGCTTATATCGTCGTGACAAACGCTTCATGGGGTATTGATAAACTTCAGGCAGAGGAAGCTCCTTTATGGTGTGCTTTGTATGATTCTTTGGGTCAGATTGGTGTATTAAATTGTGGTGCTACTACCAATAGTAACACAGATGTGGACGCTGAAGGTGATCTACCTACCTCATGTACCAGCGAATATCTGATATCTGTCACCAATCTTAATAAATCTGATGTCAAAATCCAAAGTGCTGGTTTTGGTCGAAAATCTGTGGATTTGGGTGCATATGGACATCAGGTATATACAGTCACCCGTACGGCATATGGGACTTTTGGAGGCACTTCAGCAGCTACCCCTCATGTCGCTGGAGTGGTAGGTTTATTGTATGCTGCTCCTTGTAAGGTGTTTGATTCCATTGCTCGATTCAATCCATCAGCAGCAGCATTGATCGCAAAAGATATGATATTACACGGCACTAGTCCCAATAGTAGTATGACAAATATATCTACCACAGGTGGTCGCCTCAATGCACATAGAGCTATCCTAAATCTGATGTCGCTATGTGGAGGGTGTAGTCCCCCATCTGGCATATCGATCCAAGCTGGAGCAGAATCGGTCAATGTCTCATGGGTTGCGGCTTCGGATACCTCAAAAGTGACCTTGAGATACAGGCTTGCCAGTACCCTGACATGGGTAGATGTTGGGATCATACATAGAAACAAAATTGTCACAGGACTAAAAAATTGTAGTGAATATGAATTTCAGTTGGGGAGTAATTGTGGATTTCTACCCAATGCGTATAGCTATTCAAAATTTGTAAAAACGGCTGGATGCTGTGTCATGCCGCAAATCACTTCGATCATTTCCACAGAAAATATGATAGGCTTTGCATGGTCCAATCCAGAGGCAGCTACTTACCTTTTGCAATACAAAAGTGAGTTTGAAAATTGGAAGGATACTTTGTTAACCAATAAAAACTTTTCTTTATCGGGAGTGCCTGATTGTACTGGCTATTCATTTAAACTCAGGGCTAATTGCACTCAATTTGGTAACCAATCTCTTTTTTTACCAGAGTTTAGTGTCAGTACTTCTTGTGGAAAATGTACAGATAATCAATATTGTAAATTTGCCACCAAAGATGCCAGCCAGGAATGGGTAGAGTCATTTACTTTGGCTGGTGTAGAAAACATATCAGGATCTACTAAAGGTGGATATAGAAGCTTCGAAGGCTTGAATAGTATCTCCGTAGTATTGGGAATAAGAACTCCGCTCTCTATTAAAGCGGGTTTTGCGGGTTCAGCTTTTGCTGAAAATTACAAAATATATATTGACTACAATCAGGACGGTATCTGGACAGAATCAGAGATAGTAATGAAGAAAACCGCCACTGATAGCAGAGAAATCAGAGATACTATTTTGATCCCTACCACTGCAAAGACGGGCTATACCAGATTGAGATTGATCATGTCATACAATGATTTTGCAGGGGCATGTGACGACAAAAGTTTCGAATATGGAGAGATAGAAGATTATTGTGTTTTTATATCCAAAGAGGCGTGTGCCAATACAGCCAAAGCCAAAATTGCTGAAGCCAACTTCAAAGAACTGGTCTTCGCTACTACTTCCAGTGGTGCCTTAAAAGACACTGTCCAACTATCCATAAGAGAAAAAGGACAAGTTACCTTTACAAACATCATCGGAAAAGATACCATCAGGATAAAAAATCTTAAAGGCTGTACTCTGTACGAATACCAAATCAAGAGCCTTTGTGGCAATGTGTTTTCAGACCCATCTCCACTGGATACGATCAGGACTTCTTGCGTCAACAGCGTGACAAATATCAGCAGCGTAGTAGAAGTATTTCCCAATCCAGCCAGAGACTACATTCACATTAAAACAAGTGGGAAGAGCTCAGAATTCAAAAACATAAAAATCATAAACACTGCTGGCATTCAAGTGGTCTCACAACCTATTACTACTTGGAATGAAAAATATACCATCCCTACTGAAAGTCTGCACACGGGAGTATATTTCATTCAGCTTATGAGAGATGATGGTAGTTATGTAGTTGTTAAGTTTATAAAGATTTGATTGTCAGTTGATTTGTGTTTTCGGAGTAGACTCGTTATTGATCTGGAGTTTGGAGTTTTATTCCTTGGGACTTTTACTTATCAATGCCTTTAAAGTAGTATATTCTGTCTTTAAGATGACACTTATGAAGGCGGCAATGATCAGTAAGTTGACCAGATATTGGCCTCTGAAATAGATAAAACTGATCCAACAAAGCAATGCGGTGACTACCATGAATGACAAAATCTTTGCAACATCATACGGTACAGGATAATATTTTCGTCCTAAAAAGTAAGAGACGGAGGCCATCGTCGCATAGGTGAATAATGTCGCTATTGCACCACCCATAATACCCATATTAGGCACGAATACAATCAGGCTACCGATAGTGACCATAGCTCCAAGTATGCTGATGTACATACCTGTCTTAGTCTTGTCCGTCAGTTTGTACCAGATCGCCAGATTGTTGTAAATGCCCGAAAAAAGATTGGCCAACAATATGATAGGTACGATCGATAAACCTTGAAGATAAGTTTTTTGTCGTAAAAATACTCCAGCAATCAGATCCACAAACCCAACCACACATAGTATCACCACGCATCCGAATATCACAAACCATGTCATGATCGTACTATACTTTTGTTTTGAGTCAGATTTGCCTGCCTGATTGAAAAAAAAGGGTTCTGCACCCATACGAAAAGCTGTAATATAAAGCGTCATAAATACTCCCAGCTTGTAGCAGGCAGAGTATATTCCATTGGCATCTTCACCGGCAAATGTCGGGATGATCAATTTGTCAATATTTTCATTGATCACATATGCAAGTCCACCTACCATGATCGGAAGGCCATATTGGAGCAATTTACGCAATATTTCTTTATCAAAGACCCATTTTATTTTGGTCATTTCAGGGATGACACATAGCAAAGTAAATAAACTGGCAGCTACATTAGCTATAAAAATATGTATGATATCAGGAGTATAATTTTTGTCTATTCCTAAGATTTTCAACCATATATATTCTTGGTGAGCCACAGATGGTATCCATATGAGCAATATGATCGTCAATACTGCCAAAAATAATACATTGGCCAGTTTTAAGACCATAAACTTTACAGGCCTTCCCGATACACGCAAAAGGGCAAATGGTATGACTACTAAAGTATCAAATACCGTGGTCCAAATCAATATTTTCAAAAACAATGAGTCTTCAAATCCGAAGTAAGAATATGAAAAACCTGACGAAACCAACCCAGCTATTAAGAAGATAACACTACTGACAGTCAGGATGATATATGAGGTCGATATGACTTTGTCCTTATTGGTCTCTGTAGCATAAAATCTAAAAAATGAAGTCTCCAAGCCCAAAGTAAGAATGACATTGATAAAAGCTGCATACACATACCATTGTGTCTGACTCGAAAACTGAGCCGTATCAAATACCTTGGTATATACAGCTACCAAAGCAAAATTAATGATCCTAGGCAATACAGATGCCAGTCCATATATGGCAGTATCTTTAAAAAATGATTTTAATTCTTTCAATATAAAGACCTTTTTCTGACATTCTTAAAGCAAACGTATTTATTGCAAACATATTTAAAATTAAACCGAAGAAATACATATCAATATAAATCAATGATAAAAAAAATACATCACTTTGATTTTGTGAGAGTTCTGCAAAATATAGTGTCAAGTATTCTCGTTTGATATACTAAATATTATCATCTGAGCAAGTGTAGATCGGTATTTTTTGACCTTGTCATACAATGTGCATATATTTGTCAAAAGCAAAAGTACTTTTAATGACCTAAATGTATAGTCCTTAGTCTAAAAAATTATCAATTATACCTGAAGTAATTTAAAGTGCAATGATATATCTTTTCTTGATAAATGTGTCATAGATGATATAAAGTGCCTTGTTTTGAACTTTTTTATAAAAAAACTCCTTATTTTTACATAATATTGTCATCAAATTTATTTTATGTTTAACCAACTAAATTTACAAACAACATGGGATTTTTAAGTTCTCTAAAAAAATTATTTTTTGCTACTGAGTCGGTTGCAAAATCAGCAGTGGACAAAGCGGTGGATTATACCAAAGATAAAGCCGAAGATTTGGCAGAAGCAGCCAAAGAAACCGTAGGTGATATATCTGAAAAGACCTCTGGGCTACGAGAGTCGATCGCTGACAAAGCGGGTAAAGCCATGGATAAAGTGGAGAGTGTAGCTGATATAGCTTGGGAAAAAACAAAAACTGTAGCACACGATGTAAAGGAAGCGGCAGAAGTAGCGATCGACAAAGTAGAAGACCTTGGCGAAAAAGCGGCAGCAAAAGCAAAAATAGTCGCCGCTGATCTGGCAGATAAAACAGAAGATGTGTATGAAAAATCAAAGCACGTTGCCTCTTCTGTAGCCGATAAAGTAGAAGATACTGCAGAGAAAGTCTGGGATAAAGCAAAAGATGTTGCAGTAGATACGGCACTGGTAGCTGGCACAGCCATCGACAAGACCGGATCAGTAGTATCTGGAGCAGCTCATAAAGCAAATGATATGGCTGATGATGCCGGAGACTTTGTACAATCATCCTACAAAAAAACCAGCGATGTGGTGAGTTCGGGGTTGGACTCTACCGGATCTGCATTGAGCAATGTATTTCAAAAAACAAAAGATGCCGCCGAACAACTGGCTGGTAAAATCTCAGAAAACGAAATGGTAAAAAAAGCTGCGGACATAGCTGAAGATGTAGGAAGCAAAGTGATGGAAAAAGGTGATGCACTACTCAATAAAGCTGGAGATATCTCTGAAAATGTGGGTGCAAAAGTAATAGAGACCTCAGATAAATCTTGGGATAAATTGGGTCAGGCCAAAGATGCACTTTCTGAAAAAGCTAAAGAAGTAGCTGAAAATATTGGAAAGAAATTTGACGAAACCGTAGATAAAGCAGAAGCCTACCTTGCAGAAGAGAAGGCAAAACCCAAAAAAGAATTTGCTGACGAGACATTAACAACAGGAGATAGTCTGTTGGGCGGCACCAAAGATGATTTTTTCTCCAAAGCTTCACAATACGCAGATGGACAATACGATGCTTTTAGTGAGGGTAAGATCAGCATCACCAATGCTACAC
>JBATLS010000756.1:0-2093 GCA_049289435.1 Saprospiraceae bacterium
AAGGCTACATCCTAAAAGGTGCATCGAAAGAAAAAATCTTGATTTCTATACGTGAATTGGCAAGAGGTGGATCTCCTATGAGCCCCTCCATCGCAAGAAGAATCATAGATACCTTCAGTCACACGCATGTACAGCAGAATAATGGTGACCCTTTGCCTCTCACCCCTAGAGAACTTGAGCTACTTCATTTGCTGGCGAAAGGCTTGCTCTATAAGGAGATCTCAGGATTGATGGAAATTACTATTGGTACTGTAAAGCAACACATACACAAAATATATGAAAAGCTACAAGTATCCAACAAAACAGAAGCCATCAATAAGTTAAATAAATACGACCGGTAAACAAAGTACTGTGTTCAGATAAAAAGCTAATTCCGATAATTATCTGGACGATTACTTTAGGGAAATGGCAATTATTTTTTAGGGCACTTTTTTTTTTTGAAAAATGGCTTTCAAAATTTAGGTTATCCTCTTGGATTCGATTGGTTGATTTTGCACTTGCTTTGCCAAAGTTTTGGGCGCGGTTTCACAATAAGCCGATGTCATTGCATCCTGAAATATATCAATTGATACTATGCTAAGCTCAACGACGGTCCATCCCATCAGCCCCCACTTATTATCCACAGGTTTGAAACTATTTTTGTCAATCGATGTAAATACATCCTGATCTACTAAGGATAACTTGATGGTTGCCCTATTGGTTTTGGCATCAAATGTGGCGAATATTTTCTTCTTCACCCGAAAGGAGATTTTTTCGAAATGCGGTGCTTCCGATGTTTCTGGAAAAGAAAGTGCCATTTTCCGTATGAAGTCTATATCAATCATTTGCAAGTGATTCATTATTAAACAAGATTAAAGATATTATTTATTTCGTATTCAGCCGACCTTGATTATAAAATTTAATTATATTTACCATCTAAATCAAATACTTGTTGTTAGACTTTGGACTTTGGACTTTGGACTTTAGACTTTGGACTTTAGTCCCGATAGCTATCGGGATTGGACTTTGGACTTTAGTTGTTAGCCATTAGCCATCAACCAAATCAGCCATCAGCCCATTTGCATTCAACATTCAACATAATTTAGTCTTTAGTTCATTAATAATTCAATATATTATCATTCAACATTCAAAATAACCATTATGCTCAGATCATTAAAATTCATTGCAGTATTATATTTATTTTTAGCAAGTGTATCTCTTGTGGCTCAGGACTTCAGTTCGATGGAATATCGTTGTGTCGGTCCTGGCAGAGGAGGTCGAGTAACTACAGTGGCAGGTACGGCGATGCTACCAGGCACATTTTATCTGGGCGCTACCGGGGGAGGTATTTGGAAGACTGAAGATTACGGTACATCATGGTTTAATGTGTCTGACGGTTTTTTTGCCACTCCATCTATCGGCGATATCAACGTGGCACAAAACGATCCCAATGTGGTCTATGTTGGTACCGGATCTGATGGTTTGCGAAGCAATGTGATCCCTGGAAACGGTATGTATAAATCCATAGATGCAGGCAAGACCTGGCAACACATTGGGTTGGAAGAGACTGGTCATATCGGAGCAGTAGAGATAGATCCTACCAATCACAATATAGTATGGGTAGCGGCTATTGGAAATGCATTCAAAGCCAATGCAGAAAGAGGAATTTATAAAACCATCGACGGTGGTAAAAACTGGCAAAAAGTACTCTACATATCTGATAAAGTAGGGTTTGCAGATGTAGAGCTACTGCCAGGAAATCCCAACATAATCTATGCAGCGGCATGGAAGGCAGAGCGTAAGCCGTGGACCATCATCTCCGGAGGCAACAATGACGAAGGCGGTATATACAAATCCGTAGATGGTGGTGCTACCTGGACAAAACTATCTAAAGGATTGCCCAAAGGGTTGATAGGAAAGATAGATCTTGCTGTTACACCTGCCAACTCCAGCATCGTATATGCTATTATTGAAGCACCTGATAAGGAAGGTGGATTATATAAATCTGAAGATCAGGGAGCATCATTTGTTCAAGTATCGAGTGACGAAGGTCTTGTGAATAGACCTTTTTATTACCTTAATGTGGAAGCAGACCCTAAAAATCCGGATGTAGT
>JBATLS010000757.1:0-17307 GCA_049289435.1 Saprospiraceae bacterium
CGATTGCCATGGTATATGCACTGATGTCGCTATCATCAATGGACGCATCTTTAAACGGGATGATGGATATTTCCATACCGTCTCCTACCGCTGAAAATTCTTCCAGATTGTTGGTCACTTCACGAAATTCGTCTGCCAATGAAAAACCTATACTGTACTCATCCCATATGTAGTTTTGTTGAGCAATTCCTGACTGGAATATCCCCAGAAAAATTAAGAAAATAATGGATCTGATCATGATGTTTGATTTGAATAAAAATAATTAAAAAAATATCAATCAAAGATAATCATAAAATGATATGCTAGAGATGAAATTAGAGTATGTTTAAATTTTCATGTTTGAGCGAAAGCAAGCAAATTTCATTTTAGACAAGGTATATTTTGCAGTCGTAACTGGTAGTTACAACGAAAAATATAACGCAGTATAAAATGAAATTTGCCGCTTGCAGACAAATGATGGAATTTTAAACATACTCTAAGAGAATAAGTATTTTAAAAATGAGTCTGGTGTATTGGTCGATGTATGAATAGGATTTAAAATTAAAATCCAGTGCTCTGTCAAGATAAAAAGTAAAATTATAATGGGGTACACCCGAAATAAACCACATTTTAATTATAAAAATAATTTTATTATAAGTATAATTGTAGCTTTCAAAGAAGTCTTAAATACCCAATATTATGACCCAACAAAAGGAAGAGACAGCATCATTTGTGCTCAGACTATCTCAAAAAATATTCGAAACAGAAGAAGGACAGCCCGATGTCCAATGGCGGGGTAATATTCGTCATATTCAATCGGGTGACGAGGTTCGCTTTTCAAACTTTGAGGATGCCCAATCCTTTGTCCAGCAAAAACTCTCCTCTTTGACTATGAAAGCAATTGCTCATAAATCAGATGAAGAACAAAAAGGAATCATAACCAAAAGCTTTGAGTTTTGGAAAAAAATAGCTTCGGCCACTCCAAAACTGGTCATGGAGTCCATTAAAGATCCGAAAAAACAAGCCGCTCAGTTTCAAGAGCAAATTCAGGAACAAATCCACCAATTCAGTGATGCCATCGGCCAAAAATTTGAAGATACCATCGGGTCGAAACTTGAACTTGAACAAATACTAAATCCATCCAAATCAGACATCAAAGATGTCTTACACAGACTAGAACAAATGGCCGCACAAATTGCAGAATTGTCAGAAAAGGTAGATCAAATTTCTGTGCACAAAGCCAAAAATTAAGATGGTAGATTCATCCATTGACCAAATCTTAAATATCAAACACACTGCATCCATCCAAGTTTTCACTTTGGGCAAGTTTGAAGTATATATTGACAATGAAAAAGTCTCCTCCAAAGCATGGAAAAGAGATAAATCTTTGCAACTATTTCAATTTTTTATTCTCACACATCACCGAAAAGCCATGCATAAAGAACAAATAGTGGACAAATTATGGCATGATGAATTGGATGACAAGAGTTTTAAAGTCGCACTCCATGGTATAAACAAAGTATTAGAACCCCATCGCAAAAGCCATGCTGACTCAAAATATTTAGAGAGGAATGGACAAACTTATCGATTATTGACAGAAGATATTTGGGTGGATTCGATAGCTTTTGAAGAGTTGGTTTCACTTGCCCATCAATATTTTGTAGATCAACCCGAAAAAGCCATAGCGTATTATAGAGCTGCGCTCAATATGCATTATGGACCTTTTTTGCCCGATCGCATCTATGAAGACTGGTCTGCTGAGGAAAGAGAAAGGTTACAACTGATATTTCTCGGCGCATCTATGTCTTTGGCAGAGTTATTACTGGAATCAAATCCAATGGCAAGTATTCAACTCTGCCAGGATGCCTTGCTCGTAGATATGGCCTGGGAAGAAGCCTACAGAATACAAATGGCTGCCTATTTTGCTAAAGGCAACAGACCCATGGCTATAAAAACCTATCAAATATGCGAACGGGTATTATGGGATGAAATGGCACTAAAACCGCTGCCGGAAACTAAAAAACTATACGATAAAATAATTTCAGTATAGGACTTGAAATATTTTGTAACTTTATTGTAACTTTTTGAATTTATCTTTGCACCATTAATCAAATATAAATTTAAAAAGTATATCATGGACACGACCACAGTACTCGCCCCCAAAACTGAGCAAGCAGCTAAACCCACTGCAAAAAAAGTTACTTCCAGATCTAAGCCTCTGACTAAAAACGTTTCTACAAAAACTGCTGTAAAATCTTCTGATAAATCTATAGCCCCTAATATTGCATCCGTTGTAGCATCAGCTTCTAACACAGCAAGTAAAATGAAATCTGAAGCATTAAAGAAAGCAGCCAAGACAAAAGTTTCTGCAAAAACTGTAGCAGAAAAAGTAGCTTCAGTTGCAGAATCAGCTTCTAACACGGCAAGTAAAACGACCTCGGAAGTATTGAAGAAAGTAGAAAATGCAAAAGCTTCTGTAAAACCTTCCACGATGTCTAAGGTGCTTACCACTGGTAAATCAGCAAGTAAAATTGTAGCCAAAGCAGCCACTACTATGTTGGACTCATCTATCAAGTCCACTAAAGCTATCGCAGGTATCTATACTAAAGCTGGTAAAAAAGCTTTTACGCTTGGGAAGGAAATATTTTCTGAAACAGCCAAAATCGTCGCAGAAAACCAGAAGACCATGAAAAAAACTTCCACAAAGGCATTTAAAGAAACACTGGAAGTGGTTCAGGAAAGTCATTTGATCGAATATCCATTTACAAAAAAATCTTCCACAAGCAAAAAATAGCATAAACTGGAAATTCTAATTTTCCCGATTTTTTATAATGCCTAAGTGCTCTGTCATGATATAGAAAAATATACTCCAAGTTCTTTATCTTGACAGAGCATTAGTATTCAGGAATAATAATCATATCATTGTTGCAGTATAAAAATTTCTGACCATCAGATAAAATAAATGCTGCATCTGCATAAATCAAAAATATATTTAGCCATGATAAAGACAAGTAATGGATGGAATTTATTTACAAAAAACTATATCCTGGGTAAGGCCAAAGCATCTGTCTTAATCATCCACGGCTTGGCTGAACACTGCGAAAGATATGCGCATGTAGCAAAAGCACTTAATGAAATAGGGTGTAACGTATATACTTTTGACCTGAGAGGACATGGTCAATCTACAGGTACCGCCGCTCTGGCACTGTCCACTGACGAATATCGCGAAGACGTAGAGAATGTCTATCATACGATCCCCAAAAATCTACCGATATATATTTTGGGACATAGTATGGGAGGCATGATTGCACTAAAGTTCTTAGTATTCAGAGAGCGCAAAGATATCAAAGGAGCTATATTTTCAGGAGCAGCATTGGAGGTAGGTGAAGATATTACACCTATTACAAAAAAGATGGTTAAAATTTTAGGCAAAATAGCCCCATCATTTAAGACAGTAAAACTCAATCCTGAGAGTATATCCCGGGACCCTGAAACGGTAGAGGCCTATAAAAATGACCCATTGATATACCATGGAGGAGCCAAAGCGGGTTTAGGATTAGCACTATTGGATACCATAAAAGAATTGAAAGATCAATTTCATTTATTGGACAAGCCAGTGTTGATTATGCATGGAGGGGATGATAAGATTACAAACATTAAAGGATCTGAAGCTTTATACAATACATGTAAGAGTGAGGACAAAACACTTAAAATTTGGGAAGGTGCTTATCATGAAATTTTTAATGAAACAAATAAAAATGATGTCATTTCATTCATGACCACATGGGTGTCACATAGAATCTAATTTTTATGCCGGATAATATTAAAAAACCATCTGCTTTTTTGCACATCACTGAGCCTATCCGTTCTTTTTTTGAAACAATAAGGGGGTTCTTCCTTTTGTTGTTCTCTAAAAAAGAAAACTTAGGTCAAGGTCAGGTGGTGATGGTAGTACCAGGATTGCTCTCTTCGGATATTTCCACGATTATCCTCAGAAAATACCTCGCCAAAAAAGGTTTTTTAGTCATCGGCTGGGGACTGGGTATCAACTTAGGGAGGTTGAATGTCCTACCTACGTTTACCAATAATATAAAGGAATTGAGTAAAGAACACGGGCAAAAGATGATTATCATAGGTTGGAGCATGGGAGGATTGTTTTGTCGGGAAGCATGTCAACAAATTCCTGATTTTATAAAGAAAGTAATTACAATAGGCAGTCCTTATGCAGATGTTTATGCCCCAAATAATGCACGATGGGCATATAATTTATTTAATAAACAAGATAAAGAAAATAAAGAAAAGGCAGAAAGGCTTCACATCCAAACTGAAATGCCATCCTTATCTATCTACTCCAAAACAGACGGGATTGTGCCGTGGCAAGCGTGCATGGAGCCAAATGAAGATGCTGATCATAAGAATGCGGAGGTACGAAGCAGTCATTTTGGAATGGGTGCAAATCCCGCAGTGTTAAAACTGGTTTTGAAAAATTTAGCTTGACAAGTATCAGCATCAACCAATTTACAAATAAAAATGAAGCCCGATTTCAACTTGATGTCGGGCTTCTTTTGTATTATGTTATTATTCAAAAAAAAAATGTTTCAATTTACAAAGAAGGGTAAACAATCAAATTGTTTAATAAACCTTTGGGACTGAATATGTCCCAAGTATCTTTTTGCTGCCTGAGTCTATCTTCTATAATAGCCAGTACCGAAAAATTTACACCCATTCCGATATGTGAGCTATATACTTCTATGTTTTGGTGTATATCATCGGGCATCATTTCCATACAAAATCTCCAGGGTACTATACCATCGATTTTCGAATAAATGGCTGTAGTAGGTACTGGTGCAGGTATAGGTATATTAGCTAAAAGTGCTTCATTTATATGTTTGACTGATTTGCCTCCATTGAGGGCAGAGTATGCCCACGCTATATTATTAGGTTGCCCAAGACCAGAAAAAGGAGATCCGAGCGTAATGATCTGCCGAATAAGATGTGGTCTTTCTTTGGCTACCTGCCGGGCAAATACCCCGCCCAAACTCCAACCAACT
This sequence comes from Saprospiraceae bacterium, assembly GCA_049289435.1. GTDB lineage: Bacteria > Bacteroidota > Bacteroidia > Chitinophagales > Saprospiraceae > OLB9. The sequence goes on from JBATLS010000757.1 coordinate 5,031, forward strand.
AAACTTATTTGTTGACCCGTGAGCCTATATACTTCTTCGATACGTGTTATTAACAACTCCATGTCCTGTAGCTTTCCCATATTTCTGCCGAGTCCCCAATCATACACATCATACCCCTTGTCCCGAATGAAACCTCGTAAAATTTTAGTGGATTTTTCGGAACTTAAAAATCCGGGCAGTGTCATCACCGGGTGTCCATCGCCGACTACAGTTTTTGGTTTTATTTTATGATACGGATAAAATGTGCTAAGCTCTAACAAAGCCCTTCCTGGCTCGCTTAAAAGCCAAAAAAAAGATGGTCTTGATATTGATTCTGTCATTAATTGTTATTTTAATAAATATTATCCCAACTTTTAATTTAGATCAAAAATAATCTAAAGTTATCGATAATAATTCTTTTGTATGCTCAAATTCTTATACTTCAAAAATCATTCGCTTTACCTATGAACACTACGCTCCCAATATTAAATTCTGAATATAGGCTATTTAAACCTTTTTTAACAGAATTTTAATTTTAAATACTATGCTTTTCGTTATTTAATATTTATTTAAGTCTTATTTGCACTCCAATAAATGTATAATTGTCATAAGAACAAAAGCAAATATTGTAAATATTTTCGAAAGGGGAACAATTAATTCATTTTTTATAAAATATAATTGTTTAAAACCTTTACTAAATTCAAATTTTTATATCTTTCTGCTGACTAAGATTTCTGACAAAATAATATTTTAAATATTCCAAATGGATAACAATTCAGGAGATGCAGGCATAAAACTAATATTGAGTAATCCTGCCTTTCAAAAAACATTGGCAAGATTATCTGTAAAGCAAAAAATTAGTCAGGTTCAGGCAAATATACAGGCTGAAAGTTATCTAAATGAATTGTATGCAAAACACGACGTAGCAACCAATATAGGATTTATAGAGACTTCTCAATTTCTGATCAGTCAAGGGTATGAAAAAAATATAGATACCAACCCAGATGAACTAAAATCATTATCAAAATTAATGCGAAAGCATCCGGTAGCTTTCGTCCTGACCCACAAATCTTATATAGATTTGTTGGTGCTCATGATCGTACTGGCTAGACAAGGACTTCCGCTTCCCTATCTCTTTGCAGGGATCAATTTGGATATGTTCATCCTCGGCAAACTCGCACGAAAAAATGGAGTTATTTTCATAAAGAGATCCTTCAAAGACAATCCAATATACAAAGCCACCCTCAGGTTTTTCATCAGTTACCTTCTGAAGAAACAGTCACATTTCATGTGGGCCATAGAAGGTACCAGATCGAGGACCGGCAAACTTGTCTGGCCGCAAATGGGGATTCTAAAGTATATCATGGAGGCCGATCATGATACAAAAGGGCAAGTGAAGTATGTACCTGTCTCTATAGTATATGATTTGATACCTGACGTCGATGAGATGACAGAAGAAGGCAGAGGCAGGAAGAAAAAGCCTGAAAACCTAAAATGGGTATTGAGTTACTTTAAGAAGATGAGTAAGGGTGATCTGGGCAAAATCTCCCTCAGAATAGGTGAACCTGTAATCCTTGATAATGATAAAAGTTTTGACCTTCCGGAAGAGAACGAAGAAAGCATCCTGAACGACAGTACTATTTCTAAGATGGCATTTGACCTGATTCATAAAATCAACCATATTACACCAGTGACTACTGTCTCTTTAGTATCTACAGCATTGCTCAGTAAATTTTCCTTAACTAAACGAGGCGTAGAAAGTCATGTTGCAGATCTAATGCAAATCATCGAAAACCACAAAATAGATGCTTTGGTGGATCGTGGACAAGCCTTGGGCGAACGCGTGCAAGTCGCATTAAACCTTATGGTAAATGCAAATATATTGAGATATCAACACGAAGGGCATCATACTAAATACACTATAAATAGACATAACTATCTACAAGCTACCTACTATGCAAACATGTCTGTGCATCATTTTTATCAAAGGGCTTTTATAGAATTGGCACTCTTAAAAATAGTATCAGCCAAGCGCGAAGAGAGAATGAGGGAATTTTGGTCTGAAATAATGTCGATTCGTGATTTTTTTAAATTTGAATTTTTTTATTCTTCAAAAGAAAAATTCTCCTCTGAGATAGAGCGAGAGTTAGGTTTTATGTTAGGAGATGACTTTGAATGGATCTTTGAAGAAAATAGCGAAATTGAAACCACATTAAAGAACCAAAAAATATTAGTTGCTCCTGTCATTCTAAATAATTATCTGGAAGCATATAAAGTAGTCGGGCATGGACTCCATGTCTGGAATCACGATAGAAACTTTGACGAATCTACTTTTATGGATAGTTGTTTATTCCTTGGAGAGGAAATGCACTGGCTGGGACAAATCAAGCGCATTGAAGCCGTTTCAAAACCCTTTTTGCACAATGGTTTAAGACTTGCTACCAATTTGCACCTAATTCCGGTTTCTTCAGATGATAAACAAACAGAGATCACTCATTTTAATACGTGGATAGTTGACATCGCAAGCAGAATACAGACATTGCAAGAAATGACATTGGACAAGCATGGCTCTATAGAAAACCACCTTGTGCCCCTTGAGAGAGAAATTATACCTGGTTCTACTACTGCTGCACTTACCAAAGAGATTCTGCAAGGTGAGAAAGGAGCACACATAGGTGCCTTTTTTGATTTGGATCGGACGTTAATAGACGGATTCTCAGTCAAGAATTTTGTAAAAACGCGTTTGATGAGTGGTAATTTTACGTCAAAAGAGCTGATCAGTCAGTTTGCAGCTGCTATTACATATGCGACCGATATGGGTAATTTTGCGAGCATGGCTGCCATAAGTGCCAAGGGCGTAAAAGGAATTGCTGAACAAGTATTTATAGAAGTAGGGGAAGAAGTATATCAAAAACACCTGGCAGCTTCTATATTTCCACAATCCAGAGCCTTGGTAGAAGCGCATATATCTATGGGTCATACGGTAGCGATCATCTCAGCTGCTACTCCTTACCAAGTACTACCAGTGGCTAGAGACTTGAGTGTGGATATCGTCAGATGTACTGTCATGGAGGTAGAAAACGGTTTATTTACCGGAAAGATCATTGAGCCCGCTTGTTGGGGTGAAGGAAAGGCGCATGCTGGTCGAGAATTATCTCAAAAATATGGTTTAAACCTCAATAAAAGTTATTTTTATACAGACAGTGCCGAAGATATTCATCTTTTAGAAATAGTGGGTAAACCCAGGCCGGTCAACCCTGATATAAAGCTTTCAGGACTGGCATTTCAAAATGACTGGCCAATACTGCGATTTTCGGAGTCAGGAAATTCTCGCATTGCCAATATGATCAGGACAGGCTTAACCATGGGTGCTATTATTCCAGCTATCCTAAAAGGTATATCCTCAGGAGCAACTTCACTGTCCTGGCAAGATGGAATCGATACGATGATGACCACCATAGGCGAACTGGGCACTTCATTAGCAGGGGTCAATCTCTCGATAAAAGGAGAGGAGCGGTTATGGACACATAGGCCAGCGGTTTTCATTTTAAATCATCAAAGTAATGCAGACTTTCTGATCGCAATAAAACTTATAAAAAAAGATGCTCGTGGCATTGCAAAAAAAGAATTGCAAAAAATGCCTATACTTGGCCAAATACTAGAAGCTGCGGGGACGATATTTGTGGATAGAGAGGATAAGGAGCAAGCTATAGAAGCGATGCAACCTGCTGTAGATAGTTTGAAAGGTGGAACATCTATTGTCATATTTCCAGAAGGTACCAGAAGTTATGACTATTCTCTTGGTAAGTTCAAAAAAGGGGCCTTCCACCTTGCTATGCAAGCAGGAGTACCTTTGGTGCCTATCATATTAAGAAATGCACATGATGTCATGCCCAGAGGTAAAAACGTCTTCAATCCAGCATTGGTGGAGGTGATTGTATTGGAGCCTATCATGACACATGACTGGACCACAATAAATATGAACGACAAAATAAAGGAAGTCAGATCGATGTTTTTGCAAGAACTCAATCAAGTAGAATTAGATTAATAAATCTTTAAATAAAATCTTATGGCACTTAACATAGCAGTATTGGGTGGAGGCTCCTGGGGTACCACGGTCGGATCGTTGGTTTCGAGAAACTACCCTACCACCATTTGGGCCAGAGATATCCAGACTGTAAAAGATATAAATAAGCATCACCGGAACGAAAAATATTTAGCTGGGCTACCCCTCAATGAATCGCTCGTAGCCAGTGACTCATTGGAGAAAACATTAAAATTTGCAGATGTGGTGGTGGTAGGGATACCATCACAAAGTTGTCGTCATGTGATGGAAGAGGCCAAAAAATACATTCGCCCTTGGGTCCCGATAGTCAGTTTAACAAAGGGATTGGAGCAAGGCACCCAAATGCGCATGACCGAAATCATCGAAGACATTTTTCCAGAGCATCCAGTAGGTGTATTGACGGGTCCAAATTTAGCAAAAGAAATATTAGAAGGTCAGGCTGCAGCTGCAGTAATTGCTATGATAGATCAAGGCATCGGTCAGGCACTTCAAAAAGTATTCAGAACTGGTCTCTTCAGGGTATATACCAATGATGATGTCATAGGTTGCGAATTGGCAGGGGCATTCAAAAACGTGATAGCTATTGCTGTTGGAATGGGAGATGGTGCCGGTGCCGGAGATAATACAAGAGCGGCAGTGATCACACGCGGGCTCTCTGAACTGACCAGATTAGGTATAGAAATGGGCGGCAAGCCGATGACTTTTGCAGGCCTCGCAGGTATGGGCGATCTGATAGCTACATGTACAAGTCCTCTAAGTAGAAATAGATACGTAGGGGTGCAGTTGGGTAAAGGACGATCCTTGTCAGATATTATAGCTGATATGTCGATGGTCGCTGAAGGCGTAAAAACATGTGGTGTCGTGGTAAATTTAGCAAAAAAATATCATGTTGAAATGCCTATAACTGAAGAGGTCAATAGGGTAATCAACGAATCTTGTACTGCGATGGATGCTTTCAAAGGATTGCTTCGCAACAAAACTGGTGCTGAATCAGAACCCGGATAATATTTATATATCTATAATACTAATACGCTAACACACTGTTTATAAGCAATTTATACATTGTACTGGAGCGGCTGATTACATTTTTATTCAAAATAAATTATTGCACTATACATTTGTAACTTTTCTGTAACTTTCTTAGATTATATTTGCATTATTATTTTAATAGATTAACGTACAACAAAAATAAATGATCATGCAAAAGAATCTAAAAACAACACAGACTCCTCCTGTGAAAAAAAGAGTAGCTAAGACACCAGTAAAGAGTGTAAAGAAAGTCAGTAAAGAAATGGCAGCCCCTAATAAAACTTTGGTTGGTTCGGCTTTTGAACTGGCGAAAGATATCAAGGGAACAACCATAGAAATGAAAAATGTTGTGGTAGATTCAGTCACTGATTTTGCCGACAAGGTAGATTTTTCTGACAGCGTAAATAAACTGAAGGAATCTGCTGAGGTCATCAATGCTGAAGTCAAAGAAGTAACAAATGAGTTGACCAAGGAGGTAAAAGAAATGAACGCTGAAATATCTAAAATTGCTGAAAAAGGTATGAAGCAAATCGGTGAAAAACTTGATGTAAATAAAAGCATATCTGCCGTCAAAAAAGTAGCCAAGGAGACAAATAAAAAGGTAGCCAAAAACGCAAAAAGTTTGGTAAAGACAACTAAAGATCTTGCAAATGAAGTAGCGGAAAACATGAAAGTCACGGAAAGGCTAGATGGATTGAAGAAAGTCGTCAGCGACGTAAATACTTACGTACAAGAGACAGCTATTGATGTGATCGAAAACATCGAAACCAACGGCTCAAAATGGCAAGGAATTACAGAGAAGGCTATAAAAACGGGTTTTAAATTGGCCGATAAACAACAAGACCTTATGTTTTTGACGCTGGAATCACTTAGATCTCAGGTAACTAAAGCGTCTAACAAATTAATCAAAGTAGTAAAAGGTTAATTTTTGGGTTACACCCAATTTTTGCAACTTCGCAGCCTGTTTACATTCAGGTATAAAAAATACTCCAATAGTTATCTAACTTTTGGAGTATTTTTTTGTCATCCGAATTTTTTGCAATAAATATTTACCTTAAGTATAGGTGATATATCATTTCTTTTTTTGCGCCAACATTTTGCCTAAAATTTTTCCCATTCGCATAGCCTGGTCAAAATCTCCATCGATTTTCAGACGTCCCTGGATAAAAGCGGTCTGTACATCCAACTTCCCATCAGCGATACGCAACAAATATTCTTCATCAATAATAAATTTTGCATCGCTTTGATCAACTGTTCCTTTTTTCACTGTGCCAGGGTAAACACTGATATCGACCGTCCATGCCGAATTAGCATCATTTTTTACTAAAAATTGAAAAACCCCACTCTTAGGCTTTCCGTTATCGGGAAGCGTTTTTAAAAATCTGCCTAAGTCCAGAAACAATGTATCAGAAATAGGTTTAGCCGCTCTTTTTGAAGCGGGTTTCTTTTTTTTTGCCTGATGGGCTTGTATGGCTATTTCCAATTCATTGGCCGAATCCAAAATGTATTTAGTAAACATATCCAGATCGGGCATTGAATTGGTATCTGATATAGGGCTTATCGTTATATTGCCATCATAACTCAATATAGTAATGATCAATCCCATGCCATCTATGATCGGGGCTGACCCCATCACTGCAACCATTTTATGGCCATTGATATATAAAGGCATTGATGGACCTGGCACGTTGGTTATGGCGACATTAAACACTGGATTATGCATTTCGGAAACATGAAATTTTGAGTACAGTCTCGCTGCTTGGTTAGCTATGCCAAACGGTATTGCATCCGCCATATTTGAAAGTGTTTTGGCGCCAATTGCACCTTGGTATGTCTTTCCTCGATTTGTATTTTCGTGGATAGTTTCCAGCCGCTCTATAGGATCTTTAATGTGTGTGGCTATCTGCACCAACATGGCTGTAATTTGATTATCAAATGACTCCTGAGCACTATCTCTCGTAGATATAGGAATCATCGCTACCATGGATTTTTCTGGCAATTTACCTTTTTCATCCAGATATCGTCGAAGAGCACCGGCACAAATGGCAAGTAAAACATCATTCAAAGTAGTCCCCATAATATTTTTAAGAGTCTGAACCCTACTAAAACTTAATATGGCTGAATTCCATTTCCTTTTTGCAGATATGATCCCATTGAGTGGTGTCGGTGGTGCAGTAAATGGTGCGGTAGGCAATTCGCTTCTTTGCATTCGAGACAAAATACCGGTTTTCACGGTTGCTTTTAATCCTTCGGCAATTAATCTGGGAAATTTTAAAGGGTCTTTAGCAAAACTCATAGTACTGTTCAATACAAGATCCAGTTCGCTGGGCATAGGCTTGGGTACATACGGTCGAGGTTTGGGAATGTCTAATTTTTCAGAAGTCAAATCAAGAAAAAGACTAAGCAACCCCGCACCCCCTAAACCGTCCACTGCTACGTGATGCATTTTACAAATAATAGCGACCGATCCTTTGGGCAGTTGTGGTACTTCATCCAATCCTTCTACAAATATGATATTCCACAAAGGCCTATTTTGATCTATGGGTTCACTAAATATTTGAGATGCGGTGGCTCGCAGATGCTTCCAGTCACCAGGCTTAGGTAATGCAATATGTTTGATATGAAGATCAATATCAAAATTGGGGTCGTCCACCCAATAGGGATAATCTATGCTAAAAGGTACATAAACCAACCGTTGTCTTAACTTTTCAAATTGATGTACTCGTGAATGGACGGTGTCTTTAAAGGTTTGGAATTCGATAGACCCTTCGATAATGACCACCGACCCAATATTCATCGGACTCGTAGGTGTTTCTGTATATAAAAATGCCGCATCCATTCCCGAAACAGCGGACAAATTATGCTTTGACAGACGCTGAGATATTTTTTTAATCATAACCCTATTTTGATTGGAATGTAAATATAGAATAATTACATGGACAAGTCTTATACATAAATACATATTTTGTTCAAATTCTCGTTATCTTTGGGTAAGATATCAGGAATAGGTCTATAAACAAAATATTGCTTAAGTCATGTTTGTATTGAATTATACATAAGCAATTACAAGTACTTTTTCTATTTGTCTGATCATCTGACTTAACAAATTCATCTGACCTTAAAAACAAATAAACACTTATGAAACGCTTCTTGTTTTGTTTGATCGTCTTTTCGATGACAATGGCTTCGTGTTACAATAAAAATGATGGTAAGTTATTGGATGTAACCAAGGATAGAGAAATGCTTGAAGAGCACTTTATGGCGGCTACCGTAGGAGTCATATCTACCAATGATCCGCTCAGATATGTACTCAAAGAGCCTTTGTCGAGTCCAGTAGATGAAAGCGTGCTACAAAAAGTCATCACTCTTAGCCCGACGACCATAGGCAAAGTCACCCTCTCCAACAATACCATCCTCACTTTTACACCTGATGAAACACTGCGACCGGATGCGACCTACACCGTATATATAAATCTGAAATCTCTGGATTCGAAGAGGTTTAATAAAAATATCGAGTATCAGATCAAGACCCTGGCTCAGGATATGAAGGTAGAAAGAGAAGGTCTTATCATCAATGACGATGCTTCTGTCTCTATCATGCTAGGCGTCAAGACCGCAGATAAGGTCAACCCTGATAAGCTTAAAACCTGTTTTAAATCGGATGCATCATCGATAGAAATCATAGAGAGAGCACCTATGAATTATGAGATGGAATTCAGATTTTCGGGAGGAATGAAAAAAGAATCCATGATCACTTACGATGGCAACAATATCGGATGTACCGTAAAAGGAACCGTAGAATTATTTGATCTCAATACCAAAGTTTTTGGAGTAGTATATACGCACCACAATGTACAAGACAAGACATTTAATATCTATTTTTCTCAGCGACTCAACAAACAAATGGACCTCACCGGACTCCTAAAGGTACAGAATAACAATGCTTCATATACTATCAAAAATAATGTCCTGACCATCTTTCTGGGTGAAATCAGGGATCAAAATATTGTAAATATCACTATTGACAAAAGCATCAGATCCACAGAAGGCAAATCGCTTTTTACAAACCACAGTTTTGATATCAATGTACAGGTGGATAGTCCGGAAGCTCAGTTTGTCAGCGACGGCAACTACTTTCCCTCCGAAGGAGATTTCAAAATACCCATCAAAACCAGAGCCTTGGAAAAGCTCAGAATTGTCGTCATCGAAATAAAGCAAGAGAATGTGATGCATTATCTGGCTTGGCAATCACTGACCTATGCAGACTATTACAATCTGCGTATGTATGGCAAACCCGTGTTTGATCAGATAGTGCCATTAAATCAAGGAATCCGTGACAACGAAGGATGGACGGTGCATGGGATAGATATGTCTGACCGTATCCAAAAAAATCCTGGCAGCATTTATCATATCAGCATGGATATTGCTCCGGAACTTACTACGCTTTCGTGCAGATCGGATTTGAAAAAATATAAAATTAATAGCCAGATTCCATCTATAGACTTTTTTACGAAAAAAGATCATTACTACAATGACTATTATCAGTATTATGAAGACTATGATTGGGAAGAGAGCAATGACCCTTGCAAAGTAGCTTATTATCTCAATAAACAACCTGCGAATAAGCTATTTATTTGTTCCGATTTTTCTGTCATTGCCAAAAAAGCGGGCAAAAACTATCACATCGCTTTTATCCACCTCATGGATCTAAGTCATGTATCTGGGGCAGACATCACCCTGTACAATCTACAGGCTGAAAAAATAGCTACTTTACGCACATCATCAGATGGATTTGCCAATTTTGAAAACATCCAAGACGATGCGGCTGTATTGAAAATCGAAAAAGACAGACACGTGACTTATCTGGCGCTTGATCCCAATGATAGCAATTCGCTCACAGAGTTTGATATCTCTGGCGAAAGATCAGCGACAGACACAGAGTTTTTTGTATATACAGATCGGGATGTTTGGCGTCCGGGAGATAGTATTTATGTAGATTTGATGGTCAACAAAAGTGACTCTGATATTCCCGATGGTATGCCAGCAGTGATGTATTTCTACAATCAGGACAATATGATCATCGACCAGCAAGTACAAGAGATCAGACTGTCCACTCAACAAATATATAGTTTTACTTTATCTACTCCAGCCAATGCAAAAACGGGAAATTATAGATGTATCTTTCAGGTAGGGCCCAAAACCATACGTAAGAATATACGAGTGGAGACCATCAAGCCAAATACTGCAGAAGTAGTATATACTTTCGATGGTATCGTGGACAAGACCATATATAGCGACCACATCTCCGGATCGTTGACAGCAAAGTATCTGACAGGATTTGAGATATCCAAGGCCAACATTAAAGCCAGTGCCCGAGGGAGAAAAATATCACAACCATTTGATAAATATAGAGACTTTGTGTTTGATGTCATGGATAATACCAATAGTGATAATAATTTTGACATCCTTGACGCCATGACCAATGAAAGAGGATTTGCCACTTTTGCTGGTGACCAAAATCTGAAATCATTTAATAGCCCGCTCAATGTATCGATTGAGACAGAAACCATACTCCCAGGTGGTGGTACCAATAAAGAAGGAAAATCCATCATCGTGTCGCCATTTGAATCTTACGTAGGGGCCAAAAGAAAAGAAGGCTCTGGATGGAGTGGCAATCATACATTCAATGAAAACATCGAAGTGTCAGTGGTCAATCTAACGGATAGGGGCAAGCCAGCTACCAAAAGCAATAATATATCTTACATCTTACAACAGCACATAGAGTCCTGGTGGGTGGACAAGTACAGACTTCGATCATCAGGCAATTTTGTAAGTGCTGATTTTTGGAAAGATGTGCCAGGGTCATCAGGTAATTTAAATATAAAAGGAAATGGCAAAATCACTTTTCCCAAAGGCAAACTGGGCAAAGGCGCTTATAAATTGACTATGACCGATGAAACTTCCGGACACGCTTCTCAAGTGTATTTTACGGTGTATGATGGCATCGAGAACATCCCCGGATCACAGCCTTATATCGTGGAGTTTCAAACCGACAAAGATGAATACAAAACCGGCGAAACCGTCAAAGTCAACCTTCCGGATATAAATGGCGCAAAAGCGTTGATCAGCATAGAACGAGGGAATCGGGTCATTGCTCAGTCTTGGCACACCTTGTCTGCATCAAACAATGTAATCGATCTGCCCACCAATATGGACTGGTCTCCCAATGCCTACATCCATGTCACCATCGTGCAACCGTATAAAAACGAAAACAACGATTTGCCTATCAGAATGTATGGGATCAAGCATGTCAAAATGGATGGCTCAGCCAGTCAATTAAAACCTATTGCCTCTATACCCGACAAACTCGAATCCAATAGGTCATACACCTTTACAGTATCAGAGGACGAGGGAAGACCGATGGAATACACCCTGGCCTTGGTGGACGAAGGACTGCTCAATCTGACTGGTTTTGGTACTCCGGATCCGGCCAGACATTTCAATGGTAAGTTTCCACTTTTGGTCAAGACTTGGGATATTTATAAGTATTTGATCGCATACTTCAGGGGCAAATTTGCAGGCATCATTTCCATAGGGGGTGATGATGCGTACCATCCAGATGCTATAGCTGAAGTAAATCGATTTAAGCCGGTAGCCATCCATCAGGGACCATTTAAGTTGTCAAAAGGAGGCAAAAACACACATACCGTATCTATCCCAAATTATATCGGAAAAGTCAGGCTAATGGTGGTTGCGTGCAATGATCATAATTTTGGTAAAACAGAGAAGTTTATTCCTGTCAAGAATCCTTTGATGGTACAATCACAGTTTCCACGTACACTCAACGTCAGTGATAAATTACAACTTCCTATTACCATCTTAAGAGATGATGCATCTATTGCGACTGCAAATCTAAGTGCTGCTGCAGATGCAAGTATGGTCAAAGGATTTACAGCAAATAAAGCACTGACATTCAACGGTAAAAATCAGTTGACGCATACGTATGATATCGAAGTACTTAACAAAACCGGTCCATTGAGCGTCGAGATGGGTATCAATGGAGGCGGTAAGAGCATGAAAGAAGTGACCAATATCCTAATCAATTACCCCAATTCATATGAGTCATCGATTACTAAAAATATGATAGAACCCGGAAAACAACTCGGATATACCATCACCCCGAAAGGTTATAAAGAGGTATTC
>JBATLS010000758.1:0-1748 GCA_049289435.1 Saprospiraceae bacterium
CAAGACTACCGATAGATATTATATAGCTTTGAGTAGTCTTTTGGTGGCATGTATCACCTCATTGGGTACATTTCTATATTATTTTTCAGGATTTGAGCAAGTCGCTGATCAAGGAGTATTGGCCGTCCAGCATACGCCGATAATTCTGGATATTTCCAACGATGTGAGTTTCTTTGTGATTCTTAGTCAATGGATAGAAGCGTGGAGTGTTCCTCTGTATCTTGCCTGGATGGTGGGGGTGGTTTTTTGTAGCATTAAATTTTTATTTTCTCTTGGCTATACCGAGTATCTATCTAGAGCTACTATGCCAGTCTTTCGGCAGGATACATACAGGATTTTCGCTAAAGTAAAACAACACTTTGCTATTTCTTCTAGTATTTCTATAGGTGAAAGCAAATACATCAAGTCGCCGGCTCTATTGGGAATTCTAAAACCTATCGTCCTTTTTCCAGTAGGTGTGATCAATCAATTGGATCCCAAAGAAACCGAGGCAATCATAGCTCATGAGTTGGCACATTTTGTACGCAAAGATATCTATGTCAATATACTGCAGACCATAGTTGAAGTAATGTTTTATTATCATCCTGCTATGTGGTGGATCTCTGCCAATATCAGGCTGGAGCGGGAGACTTGCTGCGATGATCTGGCGATTGGGTATATGGGAGACCACCTACATTATGCCAAAACTTTGGTAAAAATGCAGGAAATGTATCACCAATCTTATGGTACATCGCTGGCATTAAATTTTAGCAAAAAGGAAAGTTATTTTAGTAATCGTATAAAAAGAATTTTAAATATGACGCAATCAAAAAATTATCTGAAGGAAAAGATCATCACATCACTGATCATCATAGCAGCAGTGATGTTTTTATCAAAAAATCTGGTGGGCAATCACTCCATCATGTCGGAGAGCAAAGATGACCAGATCAACACCACCATAATCATCGACAAACCATCTGCCCATGACACCATCCCAGTCTCTAAAGAGTCTGTCAGGATACAAAAAAAGACCGATGATAAAGACGTCAAAATGTCTATGGAAAATGGTCAAGTAACCGAACTGGAGGTAGATGGCAATAAAATAGCACCCAAAGATTACCATCAATATGAAGGCCTGATTCAGGAGATGAAACCCAAGGGTAAAATGGGCGGCAATACTTTTCTATTCAGATCTGAGGATGGAAAACCACTCAATTTCCAATTTGGAGGAGGAGATCTTGATTCTATATTTAATGGATTGTCTATGAAGGGGTTTGGCAAAATGGGAGACATCATCCAATGGAGAGATCTGGATGGGATGGAAGGATTTAAAAATTTTGAAGGTTTCCAAATGAACCATGAAGATCTTAGAAAAAATATGGAAAAATTACAAGAAAACATGGCTAAGATGAAGTTCGATTTTGAAGGGTTTGATAGTATAGGTCACAATTTTAAATTTGATTTTCCAATAGATATGGATATGGATGTAGAAGGTATGTATGATGGAAATATATTTGAATTCAAAGACCTGGATAGATCAAAAGGCAGAGGATGGAACGGAAATCAAAGTGAAGAAGATTATGGTCCAAACAATTTTACAGAAGCCTTGGGTAGCTCGCTCAACAGAGACGGTTTTTTGATCCCGGGTAAGGAGAATAAGGTAGAGCTCACTGGCAAATATCTCAAAATCAATGGCGAAAAACAACCCGAAAATATCTATCAAAAATATAAAAGAATATTTGAAGAGCAGTCTGGGGCAGTGTTAAAGA
>JBATLS010000759.1:0-2850 GCA_049289435.1 Saprospiraceae bacterium
GCATCGTCCTGATGCAAAGATGTGAGATTCGGCCCCACTTCTGTCATGCCATATCCCTGTCGGATGGCTACATGTTTTTTAGCATATGTATCTATAAGAGGAATGGGCATAGACTCTCCTCCGACGATGATATAATTTAATGCACTTAGCTCGACCGCATCAAAATCTGGTTCTTGAGCCATCATGGCTAACATCGTAGGTACACCCATGAATATGTTGCATTGTAACGAAGAAAGCTTATCCAAAACGATGCTTGATTCAAACTTTCTGCACAAGTAAGTAAATCCACCATGATGCAGGAAAGGTAGCAACAATACATTCCAACCACCAGTGTGAAACGGAGGCATCACGTTGATGGTGCGACTTTCTGAAGTCAATTTCAGAGAAATAGAGGTATTGATGCTATTCCAAAAAGCCATTTTATGAGTATATTTAACCCCTTTGGGCTTTCCTGTAGTACCAGAAGTGTATATGATAAATATCGGATCATCTTCAGCAACAGGGTTGATTTGAAATTCTGCAACAGGGCTTTGATTTTCTAGTATTTCTATGGGATGATGAATGGCATCAAAACCTGTATGAACCAAGTGTCTGAATTTAGATTCTGTAATGATCATCGTAGGAGTAGCATCCAGGAAGATATCAGTAACTTCTGGCTGAGTCAGTCTGTAATTTACAGGTACAATGATGAACCCCAACTTCTGAGCAGCAGAAAACAATGCAACATTTGTTATACTAAATTCAGCTAAAATAGCTATCCTATCCCCTTTAGAAATATGAAATCTCTCCTTCAGAAACGAGGCTAACTCATCTGCCAATCCATTCAACTCACCATAGGTACAAATCCTGTCAGTATCATGCTCCTGAATGGCTGGTTTGTTTGGGCTATAAAGTGCCCATCTTGCTATCCAATCTTGTTGCCAGACTTTCATTATGATCTGAAATTTAATTTTTAAAGTTTATAGATGGATGCCCCAAATGCTAATCCACCTCCTGAACCAACAAAACAAATGGTCTCACCGCTCTTGACCAGACCTTGCTTCATCCACTCGTCAAATGCCATAGGAATACATGCTGAGCCTGTATATCCATAGTAATGCATAATGGTAGCGGCTTTGGATCTCGCCACCCCAAGAGTATCCATTGTTTTATAAATCGAATTTATATTGATCTGAGTTAAAAAGAAATGATCTATGTCATTCGGACTGATGTTTTGTTTCGCACAAAGTTCAAGGATCATTTTGCTCCAAACTTCTGGATTGATTTCAGTGGGTATTTTTTTGACAAATTTTAGTTGATGGTCATGATTTTCTATTGCTTCAGGGGTGATGGGTATATGGCTGGCACCCGCATAAATGCCCATCCAACTATTATATTCCCCTTTGGTAGTTAGTTTACTTTGTAAAAAACCTTCTCCATTTTTGGCTACACCGACCACTACTGCCCCAGCACCATCAGCAAAAAGTGTGACCGTCTTTTTATCTTGTTTGTTTAAATACTTACTCATTGTATAAGCACCCACTACCAGTATATAGTTGTACTGAGTGTCAGCTTGTATATATTTAGTGGCAATATCCAGCCCTGTGACAAATCCTGCACAAGCGGTATTGACATCAAAAGTACCGGAATTGATGAGTTGCATCCGATTTTGAAGTACGGAAGCGGTAGATGGAGATATATACTCAGGTGTATCGGTTGCAACGATGAGCAAGTCAATCTGTTCAGGCCGGAGACCTGCATTTTTTAATGCCTGATGACAAGCTTTTTCAGCAAGATCAGCGGTGCTTTCATGGTCATTACACCACCTTCGTTCGTAGATCTGGACGTTTTCTTTGAGCCAGGTATCCACATCTTCTCCAAGTATCTCATTAAAATATGAATTAGGTATGACTCTTTCCGGCGCATATGACCCAGACGCTAAGATTGCCGCATTTCTTGTATGATTACTCATTGCCATCACTTGATCACTGATTAAGATTTGAAGGTATGATCACCTTATTTTTATAAATTTTTAGTAAAATACTACCCACCACCAATGCTGATAAAATGGCTAAAGTAGCAGCGACTGCCGGATTTTTGATGGTTCCACTGGTATAAGGGGTAAGCTGACCATAATAAACACTAAAATGTACTATGATGGCTGTAATTGCTGCACCAATAGCCGCTTGCTTGGGTGTATTCTTAATGAAGATACCAAACAGGACAGGCACAAAAGCAGCTGAAAAATAGGCATAAACGCCGTTTTGAGCTAAAATTCCAACACTTAGATTGGGATACAACAATTGCTGATAACTGATGATAATAGACAAAATGGCCAGTATTACTATCACTATGCGATTGGTTTTGATTAATTTCTCAGGTTTATCTTGCCATTTGGCCAACGGTGATATGATATCATTGGTTATGGTAGTAGAGAGCGACTGTATGATACCTTCGAGTGTGGACAAACCAGCAGATATCAGACCCATGACTACCAGGACACCTACACCCACAGAAAAATTCTTGACGACATAAGTGGATAAAATGCCGTCCATTTTTATAGGAACTCCATCAATGGTGAGATCAGGAAACATCAATCGGGCATAAAAGCCTGCAAACAGAACGAAGAAAAACAATGTTTCCACGACAATGGCTACCATCAGGTATTTATTGACATCTTCATCGGTTTTGAGCAGTAAGGACTTGGTGATGATGTGTGGCTGACATACGATGGCTATTCCTACTATAAAATTGCAAATGATGACTTCAAACCAATCCCTAAAGAGTGGGCTACTGTCATTAAAAGTCAATGACATTTTTGGGTCTATGGTATCCAATTTGGCCCAAAAGGAATTAACGCCTTGACTAAAG
>JBATLS010000760.1:0-5374 GCA_049289435.1 Saprospiraceae bacterium
CAATCTGGATCGCATCGTAGAAGGAGATCTGGAAGAGGTCATCCTCTCACTACAACGAGCAGAAAATGCCGAAAAAATGAAAGGGGGAGAAGAATAAATTTTACAATTTTAATATTTTAGAATACCAAACCTTTCGCAATTTAAGACAATAATGAACATACTTTTTTCTATTGCCAGAGGTTTCAGTCAGTAGATAAATGGGGTTGTATCCCAATAGCCATCGGGAGGCTTACGCCAAATATGCAGTCAGTATTGCTAAAGGATGAAGTTTCAACCCTACACTTCTTTACACTTCTCTCTAAACCACTCCTTGACTTCGCCCTCCAAAGACGGCACTATGTGTTCATACACGGATTGATGGTAATCATTGATCCATTTGATCTCTGTACCAGTCAATCTAGACTTGTCAATGAGCGCATGATCGAATGGATACAAAGTCACTGTTTCAAACTCCAGAAATCCTTCAGCTTTGGCAGGAATAGTGAGAATCAGGTTTTCGATTCTCATACCATATTCCCCTTCCTTATAGTATCCAGGCTCGTTGCTGGTGAGCATACCAGCCAGAAACACACTCCTGCCTCGCTCTGATGCGATTGTGGGTGCAAAACCCTGTGGCGGTTCGTGTACATTGAGATAAAATCCGACACCATGACCGGTCCCGTGACCATAGTTGAGCCCTTCTGCCCACAAAAATTGTCGGGCGAGTATATCCAGCTGTATCCCAGTAGTGCCTTCTGGAAATTTTGCAAGGGTGAGGGCGATCATTCCTTTTAGTATCAGCGTATATGATTTTTTCTGTTCGTCAGTAGGCATATCCAAGGCAAAAGTACGGGTGATGTCAGTAGTCCCATCACAATATTGACCACCACTATCTACCAATAATATACCTTCTGGGTGTATCGTCTTGCAGGTCTCGGGTTCTGGGTGATAATGTATGATGGCACCATTGCCTTTGTATCCGACGATGGCGCCAAAACTCTCGCCTTGATAATACTTTTGCTCACTTCTATGCTCAGCCAGCTTGTTTGCCACATCCACTTCTGATATATGGTCTCCCTTCCCCAAAGTTTGTTCCAGCCAATAGAAGGTATTTGCCAGGGCAGCACCATCTTTTTTCATCACTGACCTGATGTGGGATATTTCAGTTTCGTTTTTGATGGCTTTAAGTGTCTTTGGGATAGAGTTGCCATGGACGATGTGAGCATTGATGGATTCATACAATGATTGACTGCAGAGTTGATGATCTACCAATATGTTGTCCGTGGCTTCCAGTTGATTTATAAACCCTATGATCGAAGCATATGGATGGATGGTGATGTTGTTTTGAGCAAATTCTTTTTTGACAGCGATAGACAATTTACTTTGATCCACAAAAATATGTGCATCAGATAGTCCTACCACAGCATAAGCTATAGCTACAGGATTATACGCTACATCTTTACCACGTATATTGAATGTCCAGGCCAAGTCATCCAGCGCAGTGATCAGGTGGTACCTGACTTCGTTACGATCCATTTCTTGCCTAATTACGGATAGTTTGCGGGAGATGGGGTTGCCGGAAAATCTATCTTCATGAAATAGGATAGGCGCATTAGAAAGTGGAGGCCTATCAGACCAAATAAGTGATATAAGATCCAATCTATGCACCACTTGAATGCGTTTGGGGGCAAAAGATTTTACCATGCCATCTACTGCTGCTTTAGCAAACATAAAACCATTGATACAAACCGTACTTTCAGCAGGAAGCACTTCCATCAAATAGTCAATATACGCCATACCAAATTGCTGATGCATCTTGTGCAATACAAATTCGCTTCCTTTGATTTGCATTTCGGCCTGCAGAAAATATCGGGAGTCAGTCCAAAGGCCTGCATGATCTTGAGTCACAACGACCCAACCAGCAGATCCTGTAAATCCAGATATCCAGGCACGTTCCTGCCAGTGATCAGCTACATACTCGCTTTGATGCGGATCACTGGATGGAATGATAATGGCGTCCACCTTGTTTTCATTCATGACTTTCCTCAGTGCTTTTAATTTTTGATCCATCTTCATTTTTATATAATAATTATATGTAATGTATTTTTAATTGATATAAATATTGATAAATATTAATAATTATCTTTATATATCGAATATATCAATTATATTTGCACCGTAAACATACGATGTATTTATAGTCAAAAGAAATTAATACCCATAAATATTTGATACCTGTCGATGGTCAAAGCCTCGCTGATATCAGGATATTTTGAATTAATCAACTATAACTTTTATACCAATAAAGAAACTCAAAATAAATTTCGTTTGTTTACTTTATATGCATTCTATCAAAACCGATAAAACCAGAATAGTTTATGTTGAAGCAGAGTCTTAGTCAAAAAATGTTGCAAAAGCTGTCCCCTCAGCAGATACAGCTTATGAAGCTTTTGCAGATTCCTACGGCCAGTCTTGAGCAGAGGATCAAAGAAGAACTGGAATCAAATCCAGCACTAGATGAAGGAGATGACTATGATGATGTCTTTGATTTGGAAAGTGACAACTATGCGGCCAGTGAAGAGACCGATAAAGAAGCCGATAAAACCGAACCCGAATTTGAGTTTGACGATTATCTCAATGAGTATCTCGATGATGATCCATCCAGCTACAAACTCAAGGGAGAAGATTATACCAGCGAAGAAGAAAGAAGTATGCCAATACCGGTGGAAAACACCTTTCACGAGAGTTTGGAGAGGCAGCTTGGGCTACTGAATCTAAGTCCTGAAGATAAAATCATCGCATATCAGGTCATCGGCTCCATCGATGAGGATGGATATCTCAGACGAGAGCCCAACTCAATAGTAGATGACTTACTCTTTGCACACAACATCGAAACTGATACTTCGGTCATCAATACCATCATTCAGAAAATACAAAAATTTGAACCAGCTGGTATATGTGCTCGCACGCTACAGGAATGTTTGATATTGCAACTCGAGGACAGAATAGAAAAATATCCTGATCTTCATGTTGCCGAAAGAACCACAGCACTTAAAATTCTGATTGATTTTTTTGAAGAGTTTACGAAGAAGCATTATGCTCGTATGAAAAAAATGCTCAACCTTTCGGACACGCAACTCAAAGATGCCATCGATGAGATCCTGAAGCTCAATCCAAAACCTGCCAGTACCGTCGAGGGTAATGGCATGGGTAGCCAATATATCATACCTGACTTTATCATTTTCAATCGTGACGGCGATCTGGAACTGACCTTGAATAGCAAAAATGCTCCAGACCTCAGGATCAATGATCAGTATATGGAAATGCTCAAAGGATATAGAGAGACAGTACAAGGACGGAGGGCGACCAGACCTGAAAAAGAAGCTGTACTATTTATAAAACAAAAGATCGACTCTGCCAAATGGTTTATCGATGCCATCAAGCAAAGACAAGACACATTGTACAGGACGATGTACTCCATCATGCAGTACCAACACGACTACTTTGTGACAGGTGATGACCGCCGCATCAAGCCGATGATACTCAAGGATCTGGCCGAAGTAACTGGACTTGACATCTCTACCGTGAGTAGGGTGGCCAATTCAAAATTTGTACAAACAGAATTTGGTACGAAGAAGCTCAAAGATTTTTTTTCGGAGTCTATGCAGGCACAGGATGGTACAGAAGTATCGACATTAGAAATAAAAACCATCCTCAATGATGTCGTCGTAAAAGAAGATAAGACTAAACCATTGTCTGACGAACGATTGATGGAAATACTATCAGACAAAGGCTACAACATAGCCCGTCGTACCATAGCAAAATACAGAGAACAACTAAATATACCCGTCGCCAGACTTAGGAAAGAGTTGTGATAATATGAGCTTGTAAGTCTAAAGTTTTACTAATGTCTAATTTTTCAATGCGCTTTAGCTATCGTCCAGATAACTAAAGGGAGGTCATTGTAGTCGAAGAATGCAAAATGTTATATTCTTGCGATCAGAGATTGAATGGCCATTATTTGACTAAGAGTATGGAGTCCAAAGATATGAAGTTAAATCTTCTATCGAAATGATTTATCACAATTAGTTTAAAAGGGTGTATCCCAAAATTTCACTTTTATGCAATTTCTTTTTAGATTACCCCATCCCTGCCCGCTTCGCAGCAGGCGGGCCTCAAGGGAGCTAAAAAGAAATTGGCTATCAATGAATGTAAAAATGGGATACACCCGTTTAAAACACAATTCATATTACAATTCTACTAAATATATAAATTTATATATCTTTGACCTTTATTTTCAGTCAACCATAAAATCAATTCTCTTTGATAGCATATCTTCATGGTGATATCACCCACAAGACGCCGACATTTATATATATAGAATGCCATGGTGTGGGTTATCATGTCAATATCAGTCTGCACACCTACTCCAGATTGGAAAACCTCACCAAAGTCAAAATACTCACTTATCTCCATGTCAAAGAAGATGAGCAATCACTTTACGGGTTTTTTGATGATGATGAGCGTTCATTATTTATATTGTTGATCTCTGTATCGGGTGTAAGTGTCAACACAGCTCGGGTCATATTGTCCTACATGACACCAGAAGAAGTACGGAGTGCCATCCTCCATGAAAATGCTTTTGCACTGGGTAAAGTAAAAGGGATAGGCCCCAAAACCGCCAAACGAATCATACTCGATCTGAAAGATAAAGTGATCAAAGAGTCAGGCAGCGAACATATAGCTATGACTACATCAGACGATATGACTCTGAAAAGTGAAGCCATATCCGCAATGGTGGCATTAGGATTTCCAAAACTAGTAGTAGAGAAACAAGTCAAAATGGTACTTGATAAAAATCCAAATATCGAGCAGGTGGAGGATTTGATAAAACAAGTATTAAAGCAAATGAATTAAAATATCCATTTTTTTAAAGATAATTTATACGACAACCACCTTCGTTGACGTTATACACCGATGTGCAGTTCCCCCAACGTGGAGCTAAGGGTAGTTTTTATATAAATTGTGAAGATCTTATGAGTGTGAAACAAATATTTTTATTAATAGTTTTTTGTATTGGCGTGCTTGATGTCATATACGCCAAACTACCCAGCAAAAACCTTGCAGATCCCTATATAGAGCTCCTTTATGACTTGGTGCTGCTGGATACTATCCCACTGATAGATAGGAAAGGAGACTTTATCACAGATAATAAGAGCAATCCATTTGACATCACTACCAATGAAATCAAGCAAAAAGTAGAGTACGACCCTGCAACGGGGCATTACGTCATCATGGAAAAAATCGGTGATGAGTATTATCGTACCCCATCATATATGACTTTTGAAGAGTATCTGGAGTATCGGGCAAAACAACAGGAAAGGCAGTACTTCAA
>JBATLS010000761.1:0-10888 GCA_049289435.1 Saprospiraceae bacterium
CATTGATAACAGGTATGAAGACATATACCATCGGAACAGGACATCATCGGAGTGCTTATCCGGTGCCATCATTTGTAAAGGGCTTTCCCATGCATCTAAAGAATGTCGGGTATTACTGTACAAATAATGAAAAAACAGACTACAATATCGCCAATGCCAAGGCCCTTACTGCTGAAGCCTGGGATGAAAGTTCATCAAAAGCAGGATGGTGGAACAAAAGAGCAGATCAACCATTTTTTGCTGTATTCAATATAAACAGTAGTCATCAATCGCGTACGATGACCGAGTCTTATCAATATTATCAGAATAATGTATTAAAGCAATTACCTGAAAATTTGCAGGTATCTGAAGATGAGTTGATCATGCCCCCTTTTTATCGTGATTCGCCAGAAATGCGCAAATATACTGCTCGCATTTATAACTCTATTGCGTTGGCGGATTATGAGATGCGGCAACTTTTTGAACGACTCAAATCCGAAAAACTGCTTGAAAATACCATTATCTTTTGTTTTGCTGATCATGGCGAAGGTATGCCTAGGGTAAAAACCAACGGAATAGCAATAGGTAACCAAGTTCCATTTTTTATAGTGATCCCCGAAAAATTTAAGAAAGATTTTCCTTTTGAAGCGGGTACAACCAATGACCAATTAATTGATTTTTGCGATTTGGCTCCCACTGTGTTAGACATTGCAAACGCAGAAATTCCAGAGCATTTCCAAGGCAAAAGCATCTTGAAACATCAGCATAAACAACTTTTTATTTCTACAGATCGAGCAGACGAAAGCAATGACTTAGTTAGAACAATCATCAAAGGGAATTATGCTTATTCTAGATCATTTATGCCCTTTATGCCTGAGCTTCGATATCTGGCGTACATTGATAAAGGAGATATTACTAAGCAAATAAGGAAAGACTTTTTAGATGCTCAGCTGAATCAAGCTCAAAGTAAAATGTTGTTGACGAGGCCGGTGGATTATCTCTATGACTACATTAATGATCCGTGGCAATTGAATAACTTAGCTTTGGATAAAAAATTTGAGGGGCTTCTTAAAGAATGTAAAATCGAATTGAGAAACCATTTGATAGAAAATCGCGATGTCATGTTCCTCCCTGAAAGTGAATTTGATGAGATTTCAAAAACATCCACACTTTATGAATTTAGAAAATCAGAGAGTAACTACCCTATTAAAAAAATAATGGATGCGGCGATGCTTTCTGGATTCAGATCCAAATCATCATGCAAAAAGCAAATAAAACTCTTGAATGATCATGATCAAACTGTGCAATTCTGGGCAGCAATTGGTCTGAAGTCACAGGACAAAAAAATAATAAAACATCAGCAAAAGAATCTTAAAAAAATATGGGCCACTAAAACTATTGATCACGCATCAAAAGTAATACTGGCATCTGTTATAAATGAAAAACTGGGTGATATAGATGGTAAAAAGTATCTGGAGCAGACTATTTTAGGCAATGACGCTGATTTGAGCTGGTTGGCTTTGCAGTCTATTTTGTACCAACAGAATAGGTCGGATTTTGATAGTATTGCAAGCCGTTTTTTAGAAAAATCAGGTACTCAGAAAGGGTGGGATAACGCTATAACTTCAGCAGCAATGCTCTTAGATGTCATCAAAAAACACTCACTTAAATCACCTAATGAATAAATTTGAAATATGAAGATATCAATATATATAGGAATTTTATGTATCATTTTTAGCTTAAAGGTTGTATCTCTAAAATCTCAAGCTACACTTCAAAAACCTAATATCATCTTGATATATGTGGATGATTTAGGATTTGGTGATATAGGCGTAAATGGTGCCATTGGTGTCAAGACACCTAATATAGATTATTTGGCAAAAAATGGAGTCAACTTTAGCGATGCACATTGCTCAGCTTCTACTTGTACACCTTCCAGATATTCTCTTTTGACTGGTAGTTATGCCTTTAGGAGTCAGGCTGCGATACTCCAAGGTGATGCTCCTTTGCTTATAAATCCCAACAAAGGCACATTACCAGGCATGCTAAAAAAAGCAGGATATACTACAGGTGTAGTAGGAAAGTGGCACTTGGGCTTAGGCGATGGAAAAATTGATTGGAATGAAGATATTATCCCAGGACCTAGAGAAGTAGGTTTTGATTACAGTTTTTTAATTCCTGCTACCGGAGATAGAGTTCCTTGTGTTTTTGTAGAAAACCAAAAGGTAGTAAATCTAGACCCAAACGACCCAATAAAAGTGAGTTATGGCGAAAAACTTGAAGGATATCCAGATGCAAAATTACATCCTGAGTTGATTAGGATGGAGACTGATGCTCAGCATAAAAATACGATCATCAATGGAATAAGTCGTATCGGGTACATGAGTGGAGGTAAGAGTGCATTATGGATAGACGAAGACTTTCCATACATTTTGACTGACAAAGCTTTAGGTTTCATCGAGAAAAATGCTAATGTGCCATTTTTTCTTTTTTATTCTTACCATGACATCCATCAGCCCCGCTTACCACATAAAAATTTTCAGGGGAAGAGCCGCATGGGCCCCAGAGGGGACGTGATTGCACAAATGGATTGGTGCACAGGAGAGATCATGAAGAAACTTAAAAAGAAGAGCCTGGAAAAAAATACTATCATCATTTTCACTAGTGATAATGGGCCAATTTTAAATGATAGTTATGAAGATCAAGCCATAGAAATGGTGGGAGAGCACAAACCTTCCGGTATTTTTAAAGGGACAAAGTATTCTATTTACGAGGGTGGTAATCGTGTACCTACTATTTTATACTGGAAAGGCAAAGTCAAGCCTAAAAAAAGCACGGCATTATTATCACAAATAGATTTGTACGCTTCATTAGCATCACTATTAAACCAAGAGATATCAGGTGGAGATGCTCCGGATAGTAAAGATTTTATAAATTCTTGGTTGGGGAAATCAGATTTGGGCAAAGAGATTTTGCTGGAGGAAGGTTATACTTATGGACTGCGTAAAGGCCATTGGAAGTATATAAAACCTTCAAGTAACAAGGGGCAAAATTGGCTAAAAAGTAAAAATATTGATAGTGGACATAAAGAGATTCCACAACTTTATAACCTTGAGTCAGATGTAAAAGAAGAAATCAATCTAGCATCAGAATACCCGGAAATATTAAAAGAATTAGAGCATAAACTCGAAATTATTATTAATTCCAAAAAGTAAACCCAGGTGATGAAATGAGCATAAGCAGTAAACATAATTTATGATAAATTTTTTACGTGCAAAACGCAAGTTCGATAACACCAATGATGGATATCCATTCCACTCGCTGGCTTCATGGTGAGCATTTCTGACCATTAAAATAAAATATAAAGATGAAAAGTTATTTAGTTTTGTTCATATGCTTCTTTTGGTTGTCCATCATCTTAGGACAAACAAATGATCAGATTTCTTTGTCGGGTGAGTGGCAGGTCCGCTTAGATTCTTTGAATGTCGGACTCACACAAAAATGGAGTCAATCAAGATTTGAAGGTAGCTCGATAACTTTGCCAAGTACACTTGATGAAGCAAATATAGGAGCACCAAACAAGCTAGAGCCTGCACTCAATAACTATGTGCTTTCCAATCTTGCTCGAAAGCATCAATATATCGGCATAGCTTACTATCAAAGAGAAATAAATATTCCATCGAAATGGAAAAATAGACAAATCACTCTTTCATTGGAGCGGGTCATCTGGCAATCTACGGTATATATTGATGGGAAAGAAATCGGAAAAGCTGAAAGCTTAGTGGCTGCACATACCTTTGATGTTTCTCATATTGCTCCGGGCAAACATCTGCTTACCATAGTTATAGACAACGGAAACAAATACCCAAATATCAACGTAGCTGGTAATAGATATCCTGACCCAGTCAATGTAGATATGGCTCATGCTTATACCAATCACACTCAAATAAAATGGAACGGTATAATAGGTGATATTTTATTGACTTCTAAACCTACAAACACACCTGAAAACCTACAAATCTATGCTAACTTAGATCAGAATACATTGAAAATAAGTTGTAACCAATTAAGGCCAAATCTAAAAAAACTAAAGCTGGAAATAAGAAATGGTAAGAGTATTGTATTTAAAAAGAAGGTTGGGAAATATGCTCAAATTATAGATAATCAAATAATTATAAACATTCCCAAGCCAAAAAACATGAAATCTTGGAGCGAATTTAATCCAGTACTTTATGATGTAAAAATAAGCAACGCTGACGGCGTCACTAAGTCGCGTTTTGGCTACAGCAAAATAAAAAATGATAATGGTGTCTTGACATTAAACAATAAGCGGATTTTTCTGCGTGGAAACCTGGAGTGTGTGATTTTTCCTTTGACGGGAAGGCCGCCAATGCAAAAAGCTGAGTGGGTTTCGTTGATAAGTCAAGCCAAAAGTTATGGACTGAACCATCTTAGATTTCACTCATGGTGTCCGCCCAAAGCAGCTTTCGATGCAGCTGACGAAGCTGGATTTTATTTTCAGGTCGAGTTGCCGCACTGGAGCCTGAAAGTGGGGAAAGATGATGCGACAACAAATTTTTTAAAAAGTGAAGCTCAAAAAATCCTGATGAACTATGGCAATCACCCATCATTCATCATGCTATCTTTGGGAAATGAATTGGAAGGTGATGCCAAGCTTTTAAATGAAATGGTGGCTGCATTGAAGAAAAAAGATGATAGGCACCTATATACTACGACATCATTTTCTTTTCAGAAACCGCTTGGGGTCAGACCCGAACCTGAAGATGAATTTTTCATCACTCAATGGACTGAAAAAGGTTGGGTGCGCGGACAAGGTATTTTCAATGACAAAGCGCCACATTTTGATAAAGATTATTCTGAAAATAGTATTCATATCAAAGTGCCACTCATTACCCACGAAATTGGTCAATATTCTGTATATCCTGATTTAAGAGAGATCCCCAAATATACTGGTACATTATTGCCTTTAAATTTTATGGCGGTAAAAAATGATTTAGAAAAAAAGGGCTTACTCCATCAAGCAAACGATTTTACGAATGCGTCCGGAAAACTGTCAGCATTACTGTACAAAGAAGAGATAGAAAGATGCCTGAAGACACCAAATATAGATGGGTTTCAATTATTGCAGCTTCAGGATTTCCCAGGGCAAGGCACTGCTTTGGTGGGTCTTCTGAATGCATTTTGGGAATCAAAAGGGGTGATCTCTGCCCAAGAATTCAAGAAATTTAATGGAGAAATAGTGCCGTTGGTCCGATTTGAAAAAGCTGTCTATGAAGACGGCGAAACATTTAATGCGAGTATAGAACTTGCCAATTTTTATGAAGAACAAAATAATAAAACGATCACTTGGACTATAAAGGATGATGCAAATAATATAATAGCGAATGGCGTGATTGACAATATAAATCTGAAGATAGGAAACAATATAAACTTAGGGAACATCCAATTTCCCATTAATACAAAAATAGCCAAACGCCTGACTATCAACGTTGCTATTCAAAACTCTGTGTATGAAAACAATTGGAATATCTGGATTTACCCAAAGATAAATTACAAAACAGCTGACATTGTCATAACTTCAAAATTTTCAGAAGCAGAAGAAGCATTAAAAATGGGCAAAAAAGTACTCTTTAACCCAATGAAAGAGGAGATTAAAGGCGTAAATGGTCGGTTTACACCAGTATTTTGGAGTCCGGTTCACTTTCCTGATCAACCAGGCACTATGGGACTTTTGATGGATGATCAACACCCAGCTTTCCATTCTTTTCCGACCAGCAAACATTCAGATTGGCAATGGTGGGATCTTTGTATCCGGTCAAAATCAGTGGTGATTGATCATCTAAACGTAACTCCTTTAGTGCAAACCATTGATAATTTTGTGACGAACCATCATCTGGCGGCAGTTTTCGAAGCAAAAGTAGGTAATGGTCAATTGGTCTTTTCTGCTATGGACATTACCACGGACTTGGACAATAGACCTGTAGCCAGACAATTGAGAAATAGTTTGGTCAAATATATGGAGAGTGGAGATTTTAAATCTAATAAATTGATGAGTCTGGAAGATTTGAAGGGGTTGATGGAGCAAGACTGAAAAAATTAATCAGCAAAGCATCTGCCATGTTTTGTAAGCCCTGTAATTGGTGATTATTTTTGCATTCGGATAGTTTAGGAGTAGAAAGTGTACGCTTTTGGACTTCATGAAGTAATTCATTTGCGATATTTAAGTAAAAATAGCATCTAACGTTGCAAATGTCTGAACTCTATCTTTGTGGTATTGTTATAGATTTTGTAGGTTGCTTTTTTTAAATATTTTTAGGTGTAATATGAAATATCATAAGTTTAGAAAGGCTACCATCATTCAGACTCAAACTTTAATATTTTCAAAACAAACAAATTAGTATTATGTACAAAAAGTTATTAACCGTGTTGTTTTCTTGTTTGGTTATTGCCTCACATGCGCAACTAAATAAGATTGATTTCAAAGAATTTACCCTTGACAATGGGCTTCATGTCATTTTGCATGAGGACAAAAGCACTCCCATAGTGGCTGTGTCAGTGATGTATCATGTGGGTTCAAAAAATGAAAATCCTGACAAGACAGGATTTGCGCATTTTTTTGAACACTTACTATTCGAAGGGTCAGAAAACATAGCCAGGGGCGAATTTGATAAATACATCAGCAAAGCTGGTGGAAATAATAATGCCAACACGTCATGGGATCGCACATTTTATTATGAAATACTTCCTTCCAACCAATTGGAATTGGGCCTTTGGCTCGAGTCAGAGCGAATGCTACATGCCAAGGTCGAAGATATAGGTATCGAAACACAGAGGCAAGTAGTGAAAGAGGAGCGAAGACAGAGAGTAGATAACCAACCATATGGCTCCATCATGGAACAAATCATGGTCAGAGCATTCAAAAAGCACCCATACCGATGGCCTATCATAGGATCAATGGATCATCTCAATGCTGCTGTAGAATCAGATTATAAAAATTTTTACAAGGATTTTTATGTACCCAACAATGCCATCATATCCATTGCTGGCGATATCGATATGGATAACACATTGATGTTGGTAAAAAAATACTTTGCTGATATTCCCAAGAGTAAAAAGGCCATATATAGACCAAATATTGTCGAAGCACCATTGGGAGGCGAAGTGCGAGATACGGTCTATGATAACATCCAGCTGCCTGCTGCGATCATGGCTTACCGTACCCCAGCTGGTGGTACGCCTGATTTTTATGCTGTATCCATGTTGGGTACACTACTTTCGCAAGGAGAGTCATCTAGGTTGCAAAAGGCTTTGGTAGATCAGCAACAGAAGGCTGTAGCGGTGGGCAATTTCCCACTTGATTTGGAAGACCCGGGAGTGTCGGTGGCGTATGGTATTGGTAGTATGGGGGTAGATGTTTTAGCTTTGGAGCAAGCCATCACCACAGAAATTGAAAAAATCAGAACTCAACCCATTACAGAGGAAGAATTTCAGAAATTGCGCAATCAGGTAGAAAATGATTTTGTCACTTCCAACTCAAGGGTAGTGGGGATTGCAGAAAGTTTGGCCAACTACAAAATGTATTATGGCGATGCCAATCTGATCAATACTGAGCTCAATAGGTATTTGGCTGTGACCAAAGAAGACATCATGAAAGCTGCCAATAAATATTTTACCAATGACAATAGGGTAGTACTGCATTATTTACCTAAGCCAGTCAACCCATAAGGTCGTAAAAACAAACCACTATACATCATTATCAATAATCTATCAAAGAGAAATAAATAGAATGAAAAAATTAATATTTGCTTTAAGTATCATATTTGTATTTGGTCAATGTACCAAAAAAGCGTCAGATGCTATGTCTGTCAATACGTCGTCTGTAGATCACGCTTGGCGCAATAAAGCACCAATACCTGCTCCCGCAAGGGATATCCAGCTGGGCACATATTCATCATTTGATCTTGAGAATGGCTTAAAGGTCATCGTAGTAGAAAATCACAAACTCCCTCGAGTATCGTATCAGTTGTCCCTCAATAATGACCCTATGGTGGAAGGCGATAAGGCAGGATACACAAGTTTTGCAGGTGATTTGATCAGTAAAGGTACAAAGACAAGATCCAAAGCCCAGATAGACGAAGCCATAGATTTTATAGGTGCGTCTATGAATACTTCTGCTGGAGGGGTATTCGGTTCATCTCTCAAGAAACACTCTGGCAAATTGCTGGAAGTCATGACGGATGTGCTAAATAATCCGACGTTTCCAGAGGATGAATTTGAGAAGCTCAGAAAAAGAACAGCATCTAATCTTTCAGCCGCCAAATCCAACCCAGATGCCATTGCCTCCAACATCAGGACGATTGTCAATTATGGTGCAAATCACCCATACGGGGAGGTAGAGACAGATGAAACCATCAAAAATATTCAATTGGCTGACTGTAAAAAATATTACGATACCTACTTTAGGCCAAATAATGCCTACATGGTGATCGTTGGGGACATCACGCCTGCGGAGGCAAAGTCGCAGGCAGATAAATATTTTGGCAGTTGGAAAAAAGGCACACTCCCTATTTCAAATTATGATATCCCGACAGGACCCAAAGGGCGACAAATTCATTTTGGCAACAAGGACGGAGCTGTCCAGTCTGTCATCAGTGTATCTTATCCAGTGGTGATGAAACCCGGCAACCCAGATGCTATCAAAGCCAGTTTGACCAACTTTATCTTAGGAGGTAATTTCAGTAGTCGACTGATGCAAAACCTAAGAGAAAAAAGAGCCTACACCTATGGAGCTAGGTCCAGCATCTCCAATGACAAATTGGTTGGCAATTTCAATGCAGGCGCTTCGGTGCGCAATGAAGTGACCGATAGTTCATTGACAGAATTGTTGTATGAAATGAATAGGATAGCGACAGAGCCCGTATCCCAAAACGATCTGGCTACTGCTAAGAGTAGCATGACTGGCAATTTTGCACAATCATTGGAGTCTCCTCAGACGGTGGCAAATTTTGCATTCAACACTTTCAGGTACAATCTTCCGAAAGACTACTACAATAACTATCTGAAAAATTTAGATGCCGTCACTATTCAGGATGTCCAAGACATGGCCAAAAAATATATCCATGCAGACAATTGCAATATCATCGTGGTAGGTAATAAAGATAATGTGGCAGATAAAATCAAAAAATTTGACTCTGATGGTAAAATAGATTTTTATGACCCTTTTGGCAAAAAACTGGAAGAAAGCAACATGGAATTGTCAGCAGATATCTCTGCGCAAAGTGTGATCAATGATTATCTGGAGGCGATAGGTGGAATGGCTAAACTCAAAGAAGTCAAGTCTATATATGTTGCCATGAAAACAAGTCTCATGGGACAGGATGCCTTATTTGAAACTTTCAAGGTAGCTCCTGATAAATTTGCCATGAAAATAAATATGATGGGCTCTATCGTTCAGGAACAAAAATTTGATGGCAAAAAAGGTATGACAGCACAGATGGGTCAAAAGAATGTGGTCACTGATGGCAAAGATTTTGATGAGTTGAAAAAACAATCCATCATGTTTGATCAGATGGTGTATAATACTCCGGCATATAAAATGGAACTGAAAGGAGTAGAAAATGTCGAAGGTCAAAATTGTTATAAAATATTGATTACAGAATCTGACGGCTCAAGCACTACTGAGTTTTATGATGTTAAAACCAATTTTTTGATCAGAAACGTCAAGTCACAAGGTGGTCCAGACGGTCAATCTATGTCTATTACCACAGATTTTAAAGACTATAAGGAAGTAGGAGGGATCATGATGCCGTATTTGGCAATCATTACGGGAGCCATGCCAGTACCTTTAAATCTTGAGTCCGTGGGCATAGAAATCAATAAACCAATGCCTGATGATACTTTCAAGATAGAATAATTCACTCCAGCGGGTTCTAATATTATCTGCTGTGACCAAAATAATTTTTAAAGGAATACTGTGCTAAAAGTGTAGTATTCCTTTTTTAATTTTAAACATACTCTTATACGATGATCAATGAAAGGAGAAGCAAATTTATTGAAAGTCACTGTGAATGTTAGTACTCTGTCAAGGTGAAATAGTTTGACAACATAATGAAGGTATCACTCTATCGCATTGAAAATACTGGGTGATTCACAAAATTTCATTTTTATTACTATTTCTTTTTAGATCACCCCATCCCTGCCCGCTTCGGAGCAGGCGGGCCTGCCTGACTGGAGGCAAGCATATTGGACGCAAAAAAAAATTGACAGTCATTGAAAGTAAAAATGGGATAATTCCTATTGCTTCAAGAAACTCCCAATCCCGATAGCTATCGGGATTATCACCTCTACTTTACCTCACCTTTCCGCTGAGCACGCTTACATTTGGATTGAAAGGATTGCCTGTGGATCGCCTGAAAGTCACTACCTGACCTACGTGCCAAAGACCATCAGCGATAGGGCCATTGATGAGATTCCATAATGGGATATTTTGATTACCT
Source organism: Saprospiraceae bacterium (assembly GCA_049289435.1). Classification (GTDB taxonomy): domain Bacteria; phylum Bacteroidota; class Bacteroidia; order Chitinophagales; family Saprospiraceae; genus OLB9. The sequence goes on from JBATLS010000761.1 coordinate 10,497, forward strand.
TCTTTGCGGACAAAAATGATATTTAGATACTCTGCCTTGACTGTTTGGGAAGACAATATTTGTCGTGATTGCCAGAGATTTTCCAGTGTGATTTTTCTTTTCTCCGCAAAGGATAGGGGAGAAGTCTCCTCTCCGCTTCGTGTATTGGGTTGGTTGAGGATGCAATTTAGGATGACCGTCGATAGACCCATGATGTGATCGATGGTTTCTTCAGAGGTGCGTGATTCTGGTGTGGGTCTGAAAGCTAGGTCTTCGGCTCTCAGTCCTTCGGTCGCCCAATAAAATCTAAATCCCAGCCCGTCTATCATGCGAGCTACGGCATTTTCGGTCGTGTATATTTCTGGCAATACTGAGATGTCTTTGAATGGAAGGTTATTGTCTGATGCCATAGG
>JBATLS010000762.1:0-4561 GCA_049289435.1 Saprospiraceae bacterium
TTTAATTTGAAAATGATATTTTAGAGTTTGTTTAAAATTTCATCATTTGTCTGCAAGCTATAAAAATATACGCAATTATAAAAATTTAACTATGTTTGCACACCACATGAAACGTAAGAACATTTGATTTTAGTTTCTTTATTTGTGTTAAATTTAGATTAAAGTCACATTTTTGCAGTTTAATAGACGATGATTGGGCTGTTTTGCGCCATTCTTACCGTCTTGCATTCCTATATATTTACAAAATTATAACTCCGTATTTCATGAAAAACCTTGCTTTAATTATCCTGGATGGTTGGGGTATCAACAAAGATCCAAAAGTGAGTGCCATCGCCGCTGCCAATACACCAGTAGTAGATGGATTGCTTGACCAATACCCCAATGCGACGTTGACTACCTTTGGTGAAGATGTAGGTCTGCCGGAAGGTCAGATGGGAAATTCTGAAGTTGGCCACACCAATATAGGTGCGGGAAGGGTAGTCTATCAGGAATTGGCCCGAATCAATAAAGCGATACGTACCAAAGAGCTTTTATCCAATCAGGTCTTTGTAGATGCTGTCCAGTTTGCATCCAACAATACCAAGCGCATACATCTGTTAGGTTTGGTCTCTGATGGTGGTGTCCACTCACACATCGATCATCTGTTGGGCTTGTGTGATATACTAAAGCAACATCAAGGCACTATAGAGGTGTATATACATGCTTTTCTGGATGGAAGAGACACTGATCCCAAAGCCGGTGCGTCTTATCTCCGGAAGGTCATGGAAGTGATAGAGGACTCCAATATACACATGGCCACGGTCATAGGTCGATATTATGCTATGGATAGGGACAAACGATGGGAAAGGGTCAAGAAAGCATACGATCTCCTGGTCAATGGGAAAGGAAAGGAGACAAATGATATCCTCAGCGAAATACAAACCAACTATGACGAAGGAGTCACTGATGAGTTTATGCCAGCGATCATCAATCATCAATTGCCACAAGGAAGCACCAGGATACAGGAAGACGATGTGGTTATTTTCTACAATTTCAGGACAGACAGACCGAGACAACTGACTGAGGTATTGACCCAAAATGATATGCACGAGTATGACATGCATAAGCTGAAACTATATTTTGTGACATTCAGCAATTATGATCAGACTTTTCAGAATATACAGGTAGTTTTTGAGAAAGACAACCTCAGCAATACCCTTGGCCAGGTCATCAGCGAAGCAGGACTTACACAAGTGAGGATAGCGGAAACAGAAAAATATCCTCATGTGACTTTCTTTTTTAATGGAGGAATTGAAGAAAAATTTCCTGGTGAAGACAGAATCATGGTACCATCCCCGAGCGTAGCCACTTACGACCTGAAGCCGCAAATGAGTGCTGTCGAAATCACAGACTTACTCATCGACCATATTGAGCAAAAAAAACCAAACTTTATCTGCCTCAACTATGCCAATACCGATATGGTCGGTCATACCGGAGATTTCGGCGCAGCTGTCATTGCTACGGAGACCGTGGATACCTGTCTGGGCAGATTGCTGAAGACACTACTTAAGCATGATTATTATTCGATCATCATTGCAGATCATGGCAATTCGGACACCATGGTCAATCCCGATGGTAGTCCCAACACTGCACATACTACCAATCCTGTACCAGTGATTTTGGTTGGAAATGATGTCAACAAAGAAAGCTATCGGGTAAAAAGCGGTAAATTGGGAGATTTGGCACCAAGTATCCTTCAACTGATGGGAATAGCACCATCTCCAGAAATGACTGGAGATATTATCATAAATAAGAAATAGGTCTATTTATTTAAGGAGTTAAATTCAATGCCGTTTAAATTTAACGATCAAGATATTGATCTCCAAAGCAAAAATCGTTCATTCTCTTATCCTTGTTGAGTCAAGTGTTGGCAAAAACAAAATTTTCATCTTTACAAAGAAATGACTATTTTTGATGCAGAAACTAATATCATAAAATGATGGAGCATACTTCTGAAAGAGCCAGTGCCATACTAAAATTTATCAATCAGACGAATCAATCCATCTTTCTCACTGGAAAAGCTGGCACTGGAAAAACGACCTTATTAAAAAAAATCATCCAAACCACCCACAAGAATACTGTCGTCGTCGCCCCAACTGGCATAGCTGCGCTCAATGCTGGAGGGGTCACCATCCACTCTATGTTTCAGTTGCCATTGGGTGGATTTGTGCCTGACATCAGCTTTTCAGTTGATCTAAATGACGGGGTAAAATTAGAATCTATAGCATCTCTGAGCAGAACATTCAAAATGAGCGGCGTAAAGCAGGCGGTCATAAGAAGCATGGATTTGCTCATCATAGATGAAGTGAGTATGCTGCGAGCTGATGTACTGGACGCTATAGATTTTGTGATGAGGCGTGTACGCAGGAAAGATCAGCCTTTTGGTGGCGTACAGGTGCTTTATATTGGTGATTTGTTGCAATTGCCGCCAGTCGTCAAAAATGATGAGTGGCGAGTCCTCCAAAATTATTATCCCGGCATGTTTTTTTTCCACTCGAAGGTGATCAGGCAACATCCAATTCTATACATTGAGCTTAAAAAAATATACCGCCAGACGGATGATCGATTTATAAATGTCCTCAATAATCTGCGCAATAATATCGTCCAAGAGGAAGATATCCAAATATTGAGCGCATATGTCAAGCCAGATTTTGATATGCAAAAAAATCCTGGCTATATCTTCCTCACCACGCACAATCATAAAGCTGACCAAATAAATAAAAAGTCACTCGACCATCTGAAAGAAAAAATCTATAGTTTCAAAGCCGAAATAGAGGGTGAATTTCCGGACAAAATGTATCCAATGGATGAAGTTCTCCATCTGAAGGTGGGTGCACAAATCATGTTTACTAAAAACGACCTTTCGCAGGAAAAAAGATTTTTTAATGGTAAAATGGGGGTGGTGACATCATTGTCAAAAGATGAAATTTTTGTACATTTTCTCGAAGATAACCTAACTATAGAAGTTGAAAAATATGAATGGACAAATGTAAAATACCGCATCAATGAAGATACTAAAGATGTAGAAGAAGAAGTGATTGGAACTTTTGTCCATTATCCCATAAAACTCGCTTGGGCCATTACCGTACACAAAAGTCAAGGTCTGACCTTCGACAAAGCAGTGCTGGATGTTGGAGATGTTTTTCAGCCTGGACAAGCTTATGTAGCACTATCCAGATTGAGATCGATGGATGGATTGGTCCTCGTGGATATGCTAAAAATGCATGGCATCCGCAATGCACAGGATGTAGTGTCATATGCTGAAAATGAAGCCGATGATGATACCATACAAAAGCATCTGAAGTACGGTACTAAGTCATTTATATATCAGTATATCAAAAAGAGTTTTGATGTATCTTATGTGGTCGATCAGTGGCAAAAACATGATGCGTCGTATGCTGACCACGCTGTAAACTCTGAAAAAACCAAGCATCGAAGTTGGGCAAATACCCAGTATATGGCATTAAATGGACTGAGCGATGTGTCCAAAAAGTTTTTAGGCTGGATAGACCTGCAGTTTTCAGCCAATGAAGTGGACATTGGTGGTATAGCACTAAAACTGAATGGTGCATACGAATATTTCTTTCCGAAACTAGATCCTGTATTAGACGAATTGCTCACCAAAATAGAAGAACTCAAAAAGGTAAAACGGGTCAAAGAATATTTTAATGAGCTGATGACACTCGAAGCATCGACCACCCTGATGATCTTAGGTATGAAAAAAGCCACTTTGCTTGTAGATGCATACGCCAATAACAAAGAGATCAATAACGAAAATTTGTCCGACCATTTTGTAAAAAACTATAGAGCTCAGAAAATGGATCTGATCAAAGAAAAAGTTAGATCAACAAAAAAGCATACCATCATCGAGGAGGAAGAAATGGAAGATTTTTCTTATTATGTAAAAAAACCCAAAAAGTCAAAAGAGAATAAGATATCCACCTATCAGATTACCCACGACTTATGGCTTCAGAAAAAATCAATGGAAGACATCGCTTTCGAGAGAAAATTAACGCTTAATACCATTCAGGGGCATATGGCACGATTGATACAAGAAGACAAAATCTTTATATCCGAAGTCATGACTGACGATAAATTAGGTGCACTACATGTATTGTTTGCAGATTTTACCGGAGGGTCGCTGGGTGAAATGAAAGAAAAAGCCGGGGAAGAATTCAGTTTTGGAGAATTAAAAATATTTAGAGCAAGTTTGAAACAACTGTAAACTTTTTTTTCAATAAAATTGCTCCCGGCTGATGTATAAATCCACTGATTTTATAATTAAATTAAATTTGAAGGAAGAAAATCCGAAAAAGCATCAATATCAAGTGGAGCTTTTGAAGAAAGCACTCGACTCCGAATTTGGGAATAGTTAATCACCGTGGACAAAATTACATCATACATTTGCTACCTTCAATATTGAAAAAAAGCGAATTTCTTTTTGAGACAATTTTGAATTAACTAAGTTTATTGCATTCTTGCCAAATAAAAGACTATCAATGTTATGTAGATAATATATTGT
>JBATLS010000763.1:0-4512 GCA_049289435.1 Saprospiraceae bacterium
TAGTAGGAGTATGGAATATTATGCTTATTAGTAGTATATTATACATATGAAATAATCGAATGCGTCCAAATGTATGTTTTTATACCTACTTTTGGACGCAATGAAATTTTGATTTGTCCAAATAAATATCTCAAAATATCAACCAAACTCAGATGATCACTACTCAAATGGATAGGTACATCATAGAGTCATTCCATAGTCTCACCTGCCGATCACCCACACTCCGATTATCATCAAATATTGAGCATCCACACTTTACATTAATTGAACCAATTTTTTGTATGAGCAAAATTATACTTTTTATAAAAGTACCTTGGCTTTAGCAAAATCTGGTTCAAATTGACCAGACAATCCGGACCAAACTGACCAGGTAATCTGGTTCAAATTGACCACCCACATTGTTTACAAATCTGTGTGCTTAGAATTAATAAAAGAATGTCAAAAACTGCTGCCTATCTTTCGAAGTAAAATATCGAAAGACGATGGCAAATAAACCAGTTACCATCAATATGATCAGATTAATCATGCATGATCTAAATCAAGGCGTGAGTATTATGAAAATGATAATTGAAATACCTCCCTGCCCCGAAGTGCCGAGAGTCTATGAAGGGCAATGCCTAATTGGTGCGGTTTGCTATCAATTAATTAAAAGAGATTTTTCGCTGTGATCATCAAAAAATTGATTAATTTTGCTCGAACAAACACCTTTACAAAGTGAGTACAAATCATACTAAACTTTATGACGCATTTGGCGAACTGCTTTACGTATTGGTCAAAGCTGATGGTGAATTTCAAGATGCTGAGCGGGATACTTTGCAACAAATATTGTCATATCATCCGTGGGCTAAAGAAATACTATGGTCTTTTAATTATGAGGAAAAAAAGAACCATGACATAGAAGATTTATACAAAAAAGTAATCCTTGCTTGCATCGATATAGGACCAAATGCCGAGTATCAATCTATGATCGAAGTATTGGAAGCTGTCGCTGCATCAAGCCTGGGTATTGTGGAAGAGGAGCAGAAAATTATTGATAATTTTAAGCAAGACTTATTGCATGACTTTGGTAATAGATGAGTTTAGGAATTACATTTTTTTCACTTCATTTATCAGTCGATCTCTGTATTTCTTATATTTTTAGGACTTGTCGTTAGAAAGGAAAAAAAATCCATATCGAAAATTGTCAACTACTTATAAGAGTATGTTTAAATTTTCATGTTTGAGCGAAAGCGATCAAATTTAATTTTAGACAAGGTGCGCCTTAGGCGCACAGTCGTAACTGGTAGTTACAACGAAAAATATAACGCAGTATAAAATAAAATTGGCCGCTTGCAGACAAATGATGGAATTTTAAACATACTCTAAATCAAATATTAAAAAAACATTTTAATCACCACTTTAAAATTATTGCCCTATGATACCTTTAGTTTTTGGATTAGGCGGTCAGGAGTTGCTTGTGCTATTTATGATATTTTTTGTACTAATCATTCCAATCTATTTTATGATCAAAATATTACTCAGTAACAATTTACCTGTCAATAATAAAATATTGTGGCTGGTAGCTATTTTTGTTTTGTCTATCATAGGATTGATCGTATTTTTGTTTAGCGATGATTATAAAAAGATGAATGGCGAATTTGTCTAAGCAGCACTCATCATATTTTTTTTTCTAATGACAAATAGGCGACTACCAACTATCGTAGCTATGATAAATGAATTAGTTAGAAGGCTGACGACTATACCTGGATTCATTTTTATATTAGATGCCTTTGGTGCCCTCGTCAGTATGGCCTTCCTTTTGTGCTTTTCTGGGTTTTTGCATACGTACATTGGTTTGCCAGTGGATGTCCTCCATACATTAGCTACCATTGCTGGTGGTTTGTTTGGGTTTTCGATGATGTGTTACATATATGTTTCATCAGCATATCATGTATTCATAAGAGGCCTAGCTATTGGCAATCTTTTATATTGCGGCATTACATTGTGGTGCATTATTCAGAATTATTCATCCATGACATATCTTGGATTGGCCTATTTTGGATTAGAACTATTGGTACTGTGCTGTTTGGTCAGTATTGAAATCTATGTAGCCAAAAAGTTTCAGAATACCTGACGATTGACATTTTCCCACACTATTTCACGTTTCACATACTTTGTGCTTTTATAATACCTAAATTTGATCCAAGTTTTTTAGTATACCAATTTAAATTGTCAATCATGAGATCATTAGTCATCATAGTAGTTTTATTCCTATCCAGCATAGTATTCGGCCAGATATCCAAAAGAGTCTTAAAGCCAAAAGATATATATACCTTGCCAGCTATCAGCGACCCGCAAATATCACCGGATAAACAATGGATCGCTTATACAGTGAGCATCATAGACACGACGAAAGATAAAAGACAATCGGATATCTGGATGGTCTCCATCGATGGAAAAATCAACCTTCAGATCACTCACTCCCCGGATGCCGAATCCTCCCCCAAGTGGAGTCCTGATGGCAAGTATTTATCATTTTTGAGCGGTAGACAAGATGGAAAAGGAAACCAACTGTGGTTGGTGGATAGAAGAGGCGGCGAAGGCAAAAGGGTGACCACCTACAAGGGAGCAATCAGTGATTATGCATGGCGACCTGATGGTAAAAAAATACTGATCACCATGACGGATGTCGAACCTACAGATACCACAACTGCCAAAACACCTAAGCCAATGGTGATGGATCGGTATCAATTCAAACAAGATATAGAAGGATACAGACACAAGAAATTGTATGCTCACTTGTACTTGTTGGATATAAACAGTAAGTCCACGGACACCCTTACCACGGGCAATTTTAATCATTCTGCAGCGGTATGGAGTCCTGATGGCACCAAAATAGCTTTCGTAAGCAACAGGACAAATGACCCCGACAAAAATGAGAATACGGATATCTGTGTCATGGAAGGCAACAAAGGCAGCAACATCAACAAACTGACCACATGGAATGGAAGCGATACAAATCCTCAATGGAGTCCGGATGGCAAACAGATAGCCTACACCAGATCTACGTCATCGGATGATTTTATTATGTATGACCAAGCAATCTTGGCAGTCATGAGCATGGATGGTGGTGAGCCGACATTGCTTTCCGAAAAATTGGATAGACCAGTTTCGCAACCTAAATGGCTATTGGGAAATAAAGAAATTGCCACTTTGGTAGCAGATGATCGAAGGCAATATATCGCTTCTTTTGATCCAAAAACGGGCAAAATGAAAAATTTAAGTGCCAGCGATACCGTGGTTCAGACATTACAATGTCAATATGGCATCATAGCGGTCATAGCCAGTACATCTGATCTTCCTTCGGAAATATTTGCTTTTGAAAATGGCATATTCAGGCAACTGACCCACCAATCGGATAGTTTGATCGCCAAGGTCAAGCTGGCCAAAGTAAAGGGTGTCACTGCCAAAGCCAAAGATGGTAATGTGGTGAATGGGGTATTGTATCTGCCAGCAGAAGCTATAGCTAACCAGCCTTTACCGTTGCTGATGATCATACACGGTGGACCGGTAAGTCAGGACAATTATGCATTCAACATGCAATCGCAGATATTGGCTGGAGCTGGGTATGCTGTCGTCAATGTCAATTACAGAGGGAGTTCTGGCAGAGGTCTTGCGTATTCGAAGTCTATTTCCGGAGACTGGGGCAATCTTGAAGTGGTGGATTTGCATGCTATAGTCGATGAGTTGGTCAGGAGTGGGGTAGCAGACCCCAATAGACTGGGTGTAGGTGGATGGAGTTATGGAGGCATCTTGACCGATTATTTGATCGCTACGGATCATAGATTTAAAGCAGCTGTGAGCGGTGCTGGGGTTGCATTTCCATTGGCACTTTATGGGGTGGATCAGTACATCATGCAATATGACAATGAAATCGGTGTCCCATGGAAAAACCTTGAAAAATACCTTAAAGTTTCTTATCCATTTTTGCATGCGGATCGCATCAAGACGCCTACATTATTTATGGTGGGCGAAAAGGACTTTAATGTCCCGTCCGCAGGAAGTGAGCAAATGTATCAGGCACTGAGGAGTCAGGATGTACCGACGCAACTGATCGTATATCCAGGCCAGTTTCATGGGATCTTGGTGCCTAGTTACCAGCTACACAGATATGAAAAATATTTGGAATGGTTTGATAAGTATCTGAAGTGAGGGGAGTATAGAAATGTCAAATTGTACAATTTTTAAAAGCTTAAACACCTGCTATTAGTGAACTTAACCTAATTGATGGTGGAATAGTCAAAATAGGCAATTTAGCTTTAGAACTAATTACGCTCGCAAAAATTAGAAAACTAATCTTTTATCTTCATCTATTATTACTCTCATTCACTTCCTTGGCAAAATTCATCAAATACTTCCACCTATGTGATGCCCACATCATATTTTCGGGAAAAGCACTTCCATCTTCTCCTATTTGAAATTTCAAATAGTATCCACGTTTTTCTTGTGGTGCTGCAGTGAAAAATGCAATAG
>JBATLS010000764.1:0-7826 GCA_049289435.1 Saprospiraceae bacterium
TTGATAGTTATAGTTCCTTTTACACCAGCAACGGGCTTTTCTACTAAGTCGAGACCATAAAACTCTGCTTTTCTTGGGGTACTCGTTACAGTGATATCAGCTTTTGATCCTTTAGCACCTTTAGTAGCAAAAACAATACTAAACAACCTTCCACCATTTGGTAATGTTTGCCCTGGACCTTGACTATCAAACCAGGAGAAAGTAATTTGTCCTTTTTTTACCCCCACTCCATTGGGGCCTGAAACTGCCAAACTAGATAGGTTGGGAAGTGTAGCTGCAAAGTTTCCAGCGCTGACAAAATCCAACAGCAAAGAGTCATAATTTAATGAAAACTGCACGCCCACTAAACTGGTGAAGCCATTGACTGCAACATTGACTGTAGCCTGCGCATTTTGGTCCACTTCTACACTGGAGACAGACACAGTCAACTGAGCCTCTGCATTATTCATATACAGGAATAGTGCTGTGAATATGGTAATAAAAATTTTCCTCATGTTGGGAATTTTTTAAATGATTAAATCAGATGCAAAATTAAATATTAATTTACTTAAAACTCAATATATAACCTTAATATTAATGTAACCTCCTAATCGATCATAAAATATCGAATATGGTTTTTAGCAATAATACAAATAGTGAGCCAAAATTAAATAAATACTAATAAAGGTGGGAAACTGTCGCATTTTTAACAAAAGTAGGTGATTTAAGTTTAATGACAAAGTAAGACGTAAAATATTTTAACTACAAAAAACCCGATCACATTGCTATGATCGGGTTTCCGAATATTTTTGTTTATAATCTTAGCACTACTTGTTTAAGTAGATCATTTTTTTAGTGGCTTTGTAACCTTTGCTTTCCAGCTCGTAAAACATGACGCCCTTAGCATTGATCTCTTCAGATGTAAGCAAGATATCATTTTTTCCTTTCGAAAACTCTCCTGAAATTACTTTAAGGGATTTTCCAGTGATATCATAAATAGTCAGTTTTGCGTGACCTGCTTCTGGCAGGACAAAGCTTACCGTCGTAGCTAAAGTAAATGGATTCGGCGTGTTTTGCTCGAGAACAAATGCTGCCTCAGCCTGATACTTATTTCTAATGGACAATTCAAGATTGATTTCACTCAAATCGCTCGTGTAAGCTTCAGCTTTTGTGATATCAGAAGTTACCTTCAGCGTATTTGCTATGGTATTGCTCGCAGTTGCTCTAAATTCAAGGGTAAATAGTACCTGATCTTTAGGTATGTCCAACCCATTGGGATGATTCCAACTGAACGTCAATTTTCCATCATCAGTTCTGAGTAGATTGATATAGTCGCTTCCGATTTTCAAAGCTCCTTCAGATATACCTTGATAGTTGATAGATGACGCATCAAAATTTAATGTCCATTGTGCACCAACTATGTCTATAAAATTGTCTGAAGTAATAGGTATGGAGATCAACTGTCCTCTCTGGTATGATTGGTCAACAGTATGGAGCGTCAATGATTTTCCACTTCTGACATCGGATGCTTGCGATGTTGCCTTAGTAAGTGCTGAATAATTGACATCACCCACTTTGACAGCTACAAAATTATTATCTATCATAGATGCTGTAACATTATTGACACTAATATATTCATTGATACCCCAAGGATCACTGATATCTGTGATACGGAATGATCTGTCCAAAAATCTCCATGACTTATTGCTCGGTAACTCATTGAATACTCCCAGGATCAACTTTCTCAATTCGATCAGGTCACCTGCTGAGATCTTAGTGTCGTTGTTGACATCCGCAGCTATATACTTATACCCTGAGTCAAACTTGTCCAATCCCAATATGTGCCGCTGGATGATGACTAAGTCAAGCGTAGAGACTCCATTCAAATGGTCAGTATTGCGCTCAGGTACTAGTTTGTAATTGGTATTTACACCTACATTTGCAAACTCATATTTACCATTGCCATCAGTCTTTAGTGAGGATGTCTCATTGCTGCTCATATTTTGTAGAGACACCTGCACATCTTTCACCATATCATTGGCTTCTGTACCTATATTACCTGCAAGTCTAGTCACAGTGCTACCACCACAGGTAGGTGGGTTTACTTGTACATTGAGGGTCACAGAACAAAAATCTGTATTTCTCGCTTCATCCCATACACTCATATCTTCTTTGTTGGCTCCACGATTGCTACAAGTATAAATCTTTGCAGATGAACATAAAGCTGGATCCCATTTTTGAGAATTACCTAAGTTGTATTCAGTAATATTGGATAGTACTTGATTTCCCTTGAAGTAGTGTACTTGTGTTATCAAAGATTCAACAGGTCTTGCGCCATTGAAAGTGTATAATAGCCCACATCTGGTCGTAGGACAGTTGTCTGTAGAACCCAGATTGAAGTCTTTTGCCCAAATCTCTATAGTACCTGATGTAGGCATCACTACAGTGGTGATTTGAGATATACAATAAGGCGTAGGCTTTTTAGCATCCTTAACAGTGAATGTATAGGTCTTACTAGATTGATTACCACATCTATCTTCTACTGTCCAGGTAATGACATATGTTCCTACATCATAATTTGCACTTTCGGAGTTGGTCGTACCTGATCTGTATGCAATTCCACCTCGTGTGACTGCATATTTCCACGTCAAGGCTGCGGTTGCTTTATCGTTACAATCTTTTGCCGTTTCGGTAAGAGTAATCAACCCTTTACAATCACTGCCCAATATGTCAAACACCTTATTGTCATTTAAAGGATTTGTAGTGAATTCAGGCTTGCTGGTATCTTCTACCTTGATGACCTGTGTATAAGACCACGTATTGACATTGGTTGTCGGCACATTAGGATATAGTGTTCCACTCGGATCCCTGTTGGGTGCGAATTTACACCAGTCTATTACCGTCCATTTTCTCAATATTTTGTAACAAACACTATCCACAAACGGAAATATCTGATCTTCGTAGGTATATGCGACCTGACTGCAACTGGTAGCACCCAGTGCTGGTCCATTTTTAGGTTTAGGAATGTCATCCATACAACCTGTTACTGTTTCATTGGCTAGATTGTTCCATACTCCGGTAGAAGCATTTCTCAAAGGACCATTATAAGGAGTCATGTTTCTGACAGTGATGGTTTGCACACAAGTTGCTGTTCTACCCCCATTGTCTGTCACAGTAAATGTTCTGGTGATTATACCCTGACCACAGTTATCTATCCCACCAGAATTGCTCCATCGCATAGTCGGATTAGGACAATTGTCACTAAAATAAGGAGTATTAAGTGGTACTGATGAGTACACTGGGATACCTCGTACTGTAGCAGATGTATCTGCACCACAGGCGATGGTGACACTTGGTGGACACGTGATTACCGGTGGTGTTTTATCATCCACTCTGACCAATACCATACAAGTATTTCTATTGTCCTCAAAACCACTTTTGGCGTATGGTGGTCCAAACTTGCCATCCTGATTAGCGTCATCCCAAACTTCCAGTATTACTTGTATATATCCACGTTCGTTGGCTTCTATAGTACTATTGCCATTGATATCTACAGTTGCTGTTAGATCGTTGCAACACACTTCTATATAAGGACCAAAATCTGTCTGAAAGAAAGGTGCAGCGTCTCTGCTGTTGCAACCATTCTGATTCATACGAGCTACTCTGAATCCGACATTGGTACAATTGTCATGACTGCCGTCATCAAATGTCTCTGCAAAAACTCTGGAAGTACCATTGGTGGACAAAGTAACAACTGTAAATTCATCACATACTGCTACAGGTGGAGTTTTGTCTATGACATCTACTTCTATAGTTATAAATCCTATATTGTCGCAGGAGTCTTTGACAAAATATCTCACCCACGACCGCCCAAGAGGCAATCCTTCTATCCTGTATCTGTTAGCTCCCGAAAGTACTCCTGGAGTACCAAGCACTTTGGTTTCCCCATCCAATGTAGTAAATGGTACATCCTGTAGAGGATCTTCGTTGTCGCATAGCACAAAATCTAAAGGATATGGTGACTTTTTAAATTGTACATAAAAGTTAGGATTTAAGGTATTTTTATCACAATCGGCTATATTAATAACATACTTGTGAAAATCAACCAAAAATTCTGAAGTACAAGAGTATGGATTGGTAGTGAGTATGGCATGCGCTCCTTTTTCACAAAATGGTGACGTCACTCGTGTGGCCGTAGTAAGCACAGGACCTTCATTGTCCAATACTTTTAAAATCTGAATACAAGACTTTACAGTGCCTGTACACCAATCCAGGATAGACCAGTTTCTTAATATTTTGAAGCTCTGTGGGCAAATGTTGATTCTGGTATCTGTAAATGTCATATTGATCTTACACAAACTATTGAGTGTAAGATTGACAGATCCTCCCGGAGTCATGACATATGGCATCTCTACTTCGTTCGGATCAGGATATTTGTTATTGTTGAGATCCCAAGTGACAGTAGTACCAGACATGTTCTGGAAAGTACCATTGCACGAAAGGTGTTTAAAATTAGCACCTACACCATCATAATTTCTTGGGCACAATACTGAATCAAGTATGATCTTGCGATAATAAATGACTCTGGTACAGATATTGGACAAATTGTTGTATTTGTCCTTTGCCTGAAACTTGATTTCTCTGATAGCTCTATACATTGAGCTACAATCTAATTCTTTATTTAAGACATTAGAAATAATAGTGACAGGCACTGTGCCTTGACAATTGTCAGTAGCTACAGGTAGGTGAGGTGCTGCTGCATAATCCACAGCATCGTAGCAAGAGACTGTAAGGTCTGACTGACATACTATCACTGGACCAAGTTTGTCTTCTATCTTGATGGTACCCCAACAAGAGTTTGCGCCTGACCAGATCCTCACCGTAAGTGTCTTGCCCACCTGCGATGAGTCGATCCAACAGTTACCCACCCACGGCAATCCTGTCTCCGGATTGTTGCCAGGTAATGCTAATGGTAAACCATTGGTGCCCAATACCTGAACTACATATGGAACCGTACATGCGGGTGAAATGCCTTGTCCCTCGAGCATCATGTCAGCAGTAATCTTGACGACACAATTGTCATCCATAGATACCTGGACTAGGTTGTTACAGGCCAATGGGCATTGAGCTTGTGCTCCGGAGTACCATAAAGTCAGCATCGCTGACAGCATACTCATTTTGATAAACCTACCAAAACTTGAGCGTCTTGTAAGTGTAAATTTCTCCGATTTCATGAGATAATTTGATTTAATTATAAACTAAAAATGATTCCAAATTCATTTCAGAATTATAAAAAGGAGCACACTGTTGCAAAGGAGACAAGGGGATATCTCTGTTAAAAAAATGGATTATATATTGTTAAAGACAAAAACTATACCAATTGATGATCTAATGAAAATTTTATTAAATTGACCGTGTTATTCACACCCAATTTTTTCATGATCCGCTTGCGATGTGCAGATACGGTTTGATCACTTATATAAAGCTCTTGCGCTATGGTCTTATTATTTTTAAATTGAACTATATACGATAAAATTTCCTTTTCGCGTTTGGTCAATTTTTGTTTTAGTAAAAATCTATCTTCATAGATCTTCTTTTTTTCTGCAATATTGGTTTTAGGTTGTTTATTAAACTCTGGAGAAAGTCTTAATCCTTCTGCGAGATAAGTACCACCTTCCATCACTTTGTCGATACACTGTATCAGCTCAAGAGAATTGTTGGACTTTAGTACGTAACCATCTACACCATGGATAAAAGCATCTCTTACTAAATTGGGCTCACCATAGTTGCTTAGTATGATGATACGCATGTAAGGGTATGATTTTTTTAGTTCAGTGATCAATTGTGTGCCCTTATTTTCTGCCAATGCCAATTCAAATATGAGTAAATCAATTTGAAACTCAAACATCTTCCTTAGTTCCTCCAAGCTATATGCCACTCCAACTATTTTTATCGGGGGAAACCTCATATCGGTCAATATGGCCTGAATTCCTTCCGTAAACATTTTTTGATGATCTGCAATGACAGCTCTGGTAGCCATGGGTGTATTGTTATTTGATTAAAAAAAATTCGATGGTACATCAATAATCCATCTTATCTATTTCAATTTTTGTGCCAAAACACCATCAACTCTACCTGCATCAACATACATATTATAACAAAAAGAAATATATTTTCTTTATTTATAAACATTTATACCTACAAGCCAATACTATACAAATAATATATAACTTTAATATAAGTTATGTGATTTTTTAAATATTTTTTTGAAATGGATGATGAGTACTCTCATAGAGTCTTACATATCTATTGGGTACATAGTTTTTTAATAAATATGTTCAGAACTCCTGACGCCACAAAGTTGGGCAGAGCTATACCCTATGCTCCGTAAAGTACATTTGGAATCAGGCTATGACTATTTGGAGTAGCTGGGATCGTTTTTTAAACTTTTATATCTATCGAGTAGTTTTCCTGCATTGACACCATGGTCATAGTGGTCTTCGACAAATTTGCGCGCGGAGTCAGATATTTGACTTTGAGGAACCTGACCTGACAGTACCGAAGATATCTGATGCATAAAAGCTTGTGGAGTATCTGCAATCAATATATGTTTGCCATCTTCGGCTTGGATACCTTCTTTACCAAGGGTAGTAGTGATCACAATCTTACCAAGTGCCATTCCTTCCAATATTTTGACTCTCATGCCACTTCCCGAAAATAATGGCACGATCATCATACGATATGTATCGACAAAATCTACAGCATTGTCCACTTCTCCATGGACGATGATGTTTTCTATATTTAAGTTTTTGAGGCTGTCTGGTGTATTTCTGCCAGCAACATGAAATTTGAGATTCGGAAATCTGGACGAAAGTGCAGGCCAAACTTTATCTATAAACCACATCAAACCCTCCATATTAGGTACCCAGTCCAATGCACCTATAAAACACATGTCATTTATATCTGTAGTATTAGACGGTGTTCTATAGTTCTTTAGATCCAGACCTATCGGAGATGAAATAGCACCGTTTTTATACCCCAGTGCTTTAAATTTTTTGAGGTCTCTGTCTGACACGGATACTAAATAATCATATTTATTCAGGTGTGCCAATTCGTATCTTTTGAGTTTGTTGGTGAGATAATTCAGATACCACCTCTTGGGCAGAAATTTTGTATTGGAGGTGATTCGCTCCCAGATTTCAAACTCTACATTATGCGCCCGCATGGTCACCAAAGCTTTGGAGTGTTGTTTGATCACATCTAAGTATGGCGCCAGATAGAGTGTCTCTAATTGGACCACATCGTATTGATTGGCCTGTAAAAGCTCTATCAATTTGATCCTGAAGTCAGGGCATATAAACCGACTGACATGGTAGGACTCTCCCGAAAATAAATTTTTTATTGCCCCTGATATACTGACCGTATTGTCGAGTGCAGTGACATGTATTTCCTTATAATGGTTGAAATCTGAAGGCAGATCGGCAAGATCGACATAGTGCTTGGAAGTATTCATACTCAATAAAGATACCTCGCAACCCAGATTATTCAATGCATTGCTTAGATATGTCACCGCTATAGATTCACCATCTTTTAGCGGGTAAGGAAACTTTTTACACAACTGAAGTATCTTCATAAAACACTAATATCGGTACAAATAAAAAGGGTCGCAAAGTTAACTAAAAAATAAAACTAATTGACTTTATACGATCAAACTTTTGGAAACCTTCATTTATTAATTCAAAATACTTGCTACACTTTGTTAAACAGATTTGATGGGGCGAATATTGCAAAAGTTGTTAATAAAATATTAAATTAATTATATATTTATCATCCAATTTTGTAAATTA
>JBATLS010000765.1:0-13583 GCA_049289435.1 Saprospiraceae bacterium
CAAAGAAAGTGGCTACACAAGGGCCGAACTGGAAGTGTATGACAAATACTGGGATAGCATACGGACAGAGCGCACGCTGGTCGCCGATGCAGAAGCAAAGGGAATAGCTCAAGGGAGAGAAGAAGGGGAGCAAAACAAACAAACTGAAATCATTTTGGCTCTTTTTGAAGATAGGATAGCATTAATCCAAATTGCCAAATACACCAATCTCTCAGTGGCGGAAGTGGAAAAAATCTTAATTGACCAAGGTAAAATTTAGCATGGATAGCACAGGTGGCGATGTATGTTTACCCACTCTACGTCTGTAAAAGCATAATAACGCATGTTATTTTGTGTTCGAAGAATACCCTTCCATTATATTATAGTGCCTGAATGATATCGTATTGCGTCAACACTATGAGCTCACCTGATAAATCTTTAGCTAACACAGCGGGGATATTTTTAGAGATATACTTATTGAGATCTTTGATGGGCAAATCTATTGCTACGGTTGGAAAAGGAGGAGCCATGATTTCGCTCACACTTTTTTCGCTGTTTTGAAGTGGGTTGTTGAGTATAAATTCTAAAATGGCACTTTCTGTGACAGAGCCTACTATGCTTTCAGCGTTGGTTACTGGAAGTTGCGAAATATCCAGTTCTTTCATCATCTTTAGTACATTTTTTACACTATCTGAAGCCTCAACGGCAATAAATTTTTTATCCCTCTTGCACAATATCAAATCTTTGACAGTCAGTTCGTTATTTAGAAATCCGCGTTCTCGCATCCAGTCATCATTGTACAATTTGCCTATATATCTACTTCCATGATCGTGAAATAATATGACTACAACATCAGAAGGTTGGAGGTGTGCTCTCATCTGGTACAACCCTGCAAGTGCTGAGCCTGCACTATATCCAAACAACAGACCTTCTTCTCTAGCAAGTCTTCTAGCAGCTATTGCAGCATCCTTATCACTTACCTTTTCGAAGTGATCTATCAGTGCAAAATCCACATTTTTGGGTAAGATGTCTTCACCAATTCCTTCAGTGATATAAGGATAGATCTCTTTTCTATCAAATATACCTGTCTCATGATATTTTTTAAATACAGATCCGTAGGTATCTATACCCCATATTTTGACTTCTGGGTTTTGTTCCTTGAGATATTTAGCCACACCTGATACTGTCCCTCCTGTACCGACGCCTACGATGAAATGGGTAATTTTACCATCCGTTTGCTTCCATATTTCCGGTCCAGTTGATTCATAATGTGCCTGACGGTTGGCCAGATTGTCGTATTGATTAAGCCATACAGAATTTGGTATCTCTTTGCTCAATTTTTCTGCCACAGAATAATAAGATCTCGGATCATCGGGCTCCACATTGGTCGGGCATACAATGACCTCGGCACCAACGGCTTTGAGCAGATCGATTTTTTCTTTAGATTGCTTATCACTTGTGGTAAAAATGCATTTATACCCTTTGACTGCTGCAGCAAGTGCAATGCCCATACCTGTATTTCCTGATGTACACTCTATGATGGTGCCACCCACTTTGATGCGTCCGTGGTTTTCTGCATCTTCCACCATTTTGAGTGCCATTCTGTCTTTGGTGGAGTGCCCAGGATTGAAAGTTTCTATCTTACCAAGCACTAAGCAGGGTATGTTTTCAGCCACTTTATTTAGCTTTACCATCGGTGTATTTCCTATGGTTTCCAGTATATTATTTCGATAATCCATCTTTAAGTTTGCTATTAGGTGATATATATTTTGCAAAGATAAGGATTTTTAGATATTTATCTGCTTTATGGATCAAGCCCAATTAATGAATAGACTGCTGAAATTATTTTTAAGTATATGGTAGTTTTGCTCAGGAGACAAACGGATGCCGCTATTGTTTTGGTTGGCCTTCCTGCTTTTTTTCTTCTGCATTGATACTGTCCATAGCTTCCAGTGTTTTATCCCAAAACCCTTTGAATACAGGTTTTAGTGACGAAAAAATGGCTTTTCCTTTTTCAGGCAATGGTTCAAGAAGGCTATAAGTAATGGATGCAGCTTTTGTTTCAGGTTTTAGGACATTGATGCTATTGATCAGCCAAAGTCCTAAGCTCAATATATAAGCAAAAAACAAAGCTTGAATACCACCACCAGCTATTTTGTTGATAAAATTGATATTGACCGCTTCCAACATATCTTCAAGCTTTTTGCCAATAAACCTAATCAGTGCCATCACACCTATAAAAGTAATCACTACGCCAAGCAGGAAGGTGATCGCCGGGGATGTTTTTATCACTTCCTGTAGGATGCCGATGATGATCGGAGAAAGCTTCAATGCAGCCACTATGCCAACTACCAATGACAGACTATCAAAAACCGTCTTGATGAGTCCTCGGGTATATCCCAGATAGAATCCCAGGGAAATGACGATAGCAACAACAATGTCTAAAATCATGATGAATTTATTATGATGGCGCAATATTAAAAATATTTGATGCACTTTTCATCATATTTTAGACAAATAGTACCAATGCATAGGCGAAGTAAGGACTATTGCACCTTGGTTTTGGATTTGCAATTCCAGTTTATATTCGATTCAAAGGTTAAAAAAACAATATAAAGCGTCAAAATTAATGAATGCTACTATGACTACAAGACCCTAAGATTCACAATTTTTTGATCCGCAAAAGGAGCTTTGTCATTTTTTGTCATTAAAGGTTTTCAGAAAAATTATGCATTGAATAATTTTTGCCGTTTGTAGGCAATTGTTGGATTTTTAAACATACTCTTAACTTTAGTACTGCAGATTAATGAATATGCAAACTTCATTCCTTATCAATTGAAGTGTATCGACCAATTTCATTTTAGTCCCCGTAGGGGTGGGGTAATCTAAAAATAAATTGACTACCTCCGAATGTAAAACTGTGATACACCCTGAATTTGATACAGATCTTCACATCTACAAATGTATGGACGTTCAATTACGACATTTACTTAATTTGGTATAATTATTGTATTATAATTATTTATAATATGTAATAAACTATATATTATTGTAAAACAGAGTATATATTATCTTAATGTATTGATTTTGAAGAGTAGAGTAAATATATTTGTTGTCTTTCTAACTGCCGTGATCACGCTTTTGAGTGCTTATGGATTTAGGTATTCAGGTCAGGCTGCAATGATGCCAGTAGTATTCGCAGGAAACAATCGAGTCATGTGTCTCAATCAAAATCTCTTGTTGTCTGACTTAAAAGCAACTATAAGCGGAGATGGGGTAGACGATGGTGATTGGATACCTATAGGAGATGGCAGGTTCCAACCTGGAAATCTTGAAAAAGTAAGATATTTAGACGCAGAACGCAGTCAGGTAACCTATGTACCGGGTACTCTCGATAAATCACTGGGATTTTATAGACTAATGCTTATGTGTGATGTTCCACAAAATTCTAAAGCTCAAAGGGAGTGGGCAGAAATTAAGATAACTTTCCAACAAGCACCTCCACTTTTTTGCTCTACCAATCTTAATATATCACTGGATGAGACTTGTAGTCAAATTATTAGTGTCAATATGTTGCAACCTAATCCAACCCCTCCTTTTGCCAATTATATCATCACCCTTTATGATGCGTCCGGAAAAATCATTCCTGACAATATTATTAACAAAAATCATGTTGACAAAGAGATCACCTACAGATTGGGTCATCAATGTACCTCCAATATTTGCTGGGGAAAATTCAAAGTAGAAGATTATTTTCCACCTGTATTTAAGTGTGAAAACAAACGAATCAACTGTCTTCAATCTTTTGCGCCTGACAGTGTAGGGTTTCCGTTTCCACTGGGGGCAAAGATAGATACCATCATCAACGGTAGATATATCATCTCCAATTGGGATGCTTGTAGTAATGTAACATTGGAATATACTGATGAAACAGTCAAAGCTAATTGTGTAGGAAGTCTGGATAAAACCATCACGCGTAGATGGAAGGCTACAGATGCCAAGGGCAATATGTCCACATGCAACCAGATCATAGAAATCGCCAAAATACCATTGTCATCTGTCACTATACCCAGGCACTATGATGGACATGATTTACCGGCTTTCGAATGTGGGGATACATTTCCAATGTTGCCCAACGGTCACCCATCACCTGATACGACTGGACGCCCCAATGTAGGACTTTGTGGCAATCTACAGTTTACGATGACTGATGTCAGATTTGATCTTTGTGGCAAAGGATTTAAAATAGCCAGGTCATGGTTTGTTATAGATTGGTGTACCTCAGAAAGTTTTACACGCAATCAAATCATAGTCGTGACTGACAGCAAAGGTCCTGTCATCACTTGTAGAGATACCGTAAGACTTTTTACAGGAGCATACTTATGTTCGATCAATCAGACAGCTATGCCTTTATTGCTTATGTCTTCGGATTGCAATACTTTTTCTGTTGGATACGAATTGACAGAAAAATCAGGGGCAATTGTAAATCATTTTTTGAATACAGTCCAACAGAATGTTTTCCTGACTGGTTTGCCTGTGGGTACTTTTCACCTAAATTATACAGCCACAGATATATGTGGCAACACTTCTAAGTGCAGATCTGTGATCACTGTGGCGGATAATATTGCCCCCTTTGCAGTTTGTGATCAGACGACCAAAGTGTCGCTGGACGGATCTGGCAAAGGTAGAGTCTTTGCTGCCACTTTTGATGATGGCAGTACGGACAACTGTGGTATTGCACATTTTAAAGTCAGAAGAATGACAGATGAGTGCGGGTTTGGGATAGATTTTGGCGATTATGTGGAATTTTGTTGCACAGATATTGGTAAAACCCATATGGTGGCTCTACAGGTCACCGATATATATGGCAATCGAAATACTTGTATGGTAGAAGTCATCGTAGAAGATAAATTGCCCCCTGTGATTTCTTGTCCGCCCAATTTGACATTGGAGTGTACTCAAAATTATGATTTCAACAATCTGAATATTTACGGTACCATGGTCACAGACCCATCAAAAGTTAAAAATATCATTGTAAATAACAGATATCATAATGGTGTCGTGGGGAAAGATGGACTTGCTTTAGACAATTGCAGTGTATCAGTTTCTCAAAGTTATGTGGCGGATATCAAATGTTTTACAGGAACGATCAAAAGAAAATTTATAGCTACTGACCCACTTGGGCGAAAAGATTCGTGTACCCAAATAATCACGATCCTCAATCCGAGACCATTTTCGGTAGATGATATCACTTGGCCAAAATATTTTGATTCTACTGGCTGTAGAGCCAATCAGGCAGATCCAACAGTCACTGGGACGCCCACTTTTACCTTTACAGATTGTGCCAATGTGACATCGACCTATGAGGATCAAAAATTTTTTATAGCTGATGGTGCGTGCGTCAAGATCATCAGGACATGGACGGTAGTAGATTGGTGTCAATTTAAGGACATACAGAGCCCGGGCAAATGGTCTGCCATTCAAGTGATCAAGCTTCACAACACAGATCGTCCATTTTTTACTTCTCCATGTAAGGACACAAGTTTCTGTTCGTTCGACTTGGATTGTAAAATAGGAGCGGTATATTTAGTTCAGACAGCCAAAGATTCGTGTACGGACACCAAAGATTTAATATGGTCATATCAATTGGATTTGCATCAGGATGGTAAGATCGACTCCGTAGGTTCCATCAATGAATATTTCGGTCAAGTGCCTCTGGGTAAGCACAAGATCACGTGGAGGGTAGATGACCAATGTGGTAATTTTAGTACATGTACACAGCTATTTACTGTAAGTGATTGTAAAAAGCCAACACCATATTGCATATCATCATTGACCATCACACTGATGTCTCCCTCGGCAGACAACGAAGTCTGGGCCAAGGACTTTGATTTGGGTAGTTTTGACAATTGTACACCAAAGAATGAGTTGATATTTACTTTCAATGCTGCGTCTCCTGTCGATACTTTGCGAAATAAGCTCCATTACTTTAAAAATAATGGTCAAAATGCGACCAAAATTGAGTATCAACAGGGTATGGCACAAAAATGGGTGCCTGAGCAAAAAAGTAGTAGTTTATATTTTGATTGTAAAAATATACCTGATGGAAAAGCAGCTGTAGTTAATTTAAGTATGACAGTTAGAGATAGTGCAGGCTTGTCGGATGCGTGCCAAGTGACATTGTTACTTCAGGATAATTCAAATGTGTGTCCTGACCTTATCACAGATGGAAGTATCTCAGGACGGATAGTGACTGAAGATAATAAGATAGCTGTCGGTACTCAAGTCCAATATTTTGGAGGTGAAAAATCCGGAAATCAACTGATAGATCCAGCGGTGGGTTCATTTGTGATCAATGGGATGCCACTGTACCACGATTATTCTTTGACTCCGGTACTCAATTCTGACCCTATGGCTGGGGTATCGACGATAGATTTGGTCATGATCCAAAGACATTTACTTGGCTTAGCCCCTTTTGATAGCCCATACAAAATGATCGCCGCTGATGTCAATGGTTCTAAATCTGTCAGTGCTGCCGACTTGGTCGAACTACGAAAATTGATCCTTGGCATGATAGTCAAGTTTCCAAAAGATCAGGATTCGTGGACCTTTGTGGTAAAGAATGGCGGCATAGCCAATCCATCAAACCCATGGGAATATAAAAAGTCACTCAAAACGGGAATACTGAATAGTGACATCTCCAGTATGGACTTTGTGGCTGTGAAAATGGGCGATGTAAATAATTCAGTATTTAATGTTGCAGACCCAGAGGTAACCAATAGAAGCAAGCAGTCGGATGAATATCAAGTACTGACAGGTATCGAAATCATCAATGAAAGGCCATATTTGATATTCAGAGCTTCAGCTGACATAGAAGCAGATGGTTATCAGATGTATTACAATTTGGATAGATCTGATCTTTATCTCAGCGATCATCCTTTGGAAACATCCGTAGCGAATTCAAATATCACGACACATATCTATAGTGGTGGATTAAACTTAGTCAATTATTTTGCCACTTCACATCGCTTCGCAAAGAATGATTTGCTGGCAGCATACCCTTGGCAAGGAAGTGATGAATTGGCATTATCATTAAATCAAAAATTCTCATCAGAAATATATGTTAACAATAAAGCTCGACCCATCAGACTAATCCAAAAGTCGGAATCAACTTACATAGCGGGAGAGATATCCCTTATGACCAATCCGGTACTGGACCACATTCAATTGATGATGTCCGAAGATTTGAAAGTCGGAGACTATCACTGGACGATTTTCAATGCACGAGGGGAAGGTGTAGTATCTTCGACATTCAGGCATGACTTATCATCTTTTGAGCACAGTATTTATTTATCCAATGACATACCACCCGGTATGTACCATATGCATATCATAGGGGCTAAGACGGCGCACACGTTACGTTTCTTGCGCATTCACTGACTTTAGTTGCTTGAGTACTCCACTCACATCTATTTTGTAATGAAGAGCAGGTAAACCTTAGTTTGATCGACATTTACCAAAGCATTATTTCTCAAAGTTTTGGGGTACTTTTGGATTTTTAAGGCTCTTTTCTCCTAAATTGTTACATCTTATGTTTCCGATCCATATATGATAGATCGCCTTTCATCACGAAGATTTCATCAGATTTTGTGTTTTGAAAGTATTAAACAGGACTTTTTCCCACAAAGAGCCCCTTAGGGTAAAACCCTTAAAAAAAGTGAAAAAAAAATTACTTTTTTTTTATTTCAACAAATCAAGAGTACTCTTTTGATTTGATGCTTCTTAAATATTATCATAAAAGGTAATGTCAAATTCATATTAAAAAAGGTATTAATGCATGATTAAAATTGGTCTGAAATTTGGATTTGTAATACCGTAAGCAGAGAAAATTTACCAATTTCTATTGATAAAGGTAGGTTGTATCTGATTGCAGTAACTAAAATACACACAATAATACCGACAAAGCCAGCAATGGTTTGGTCGTCGATTATAGACATTTTTTAAGCAATTACGAATTTTTACAAAATCCATCAGTCGATGAAGAACCCATTACTTACACACCTTTTATGCCTGATCAGTGATCGGAGCTCAAAAACAATCGCCATCGCCATATTTATTATGGTCTCCATGGCGAATGTTGTTTTTTCACAAACACTTACTGTGTCTCAATGTCGATGTCTCAACAACTCGACTACGTCCACCGACGGACAGTTTATGGACACTATTACTTTGACGACCGGCATATCCGGGCAGACATGGCAATTGAGAAATCCTTCGGGGCTTTACAATCCCGCATCTTTGCCACCGCCGGCAGCCCCTATTCCTTACCTTAATAATACACTGATTCCAGAGACATCTGCCGGGTCAGGTATTTATCGTTTGGTAGGGCTGAGAGTTACTGGTTTTGCTTGGTCTGCCAATGTGGTCAATTCAGCCACGCTTCAGTCAGTACCGCTCCCCACTATTATGACCTGTTCATACCCGTCACTGAGCTTAGTTGGTGATGCCTTCGTATGCCCTAGGAGTAGTGAGGCATATATGCTGCCCACACTGCCAGCTGGACAATCTTATTTTGCTGGTAGTAGTAGCTGGACGGTCTCTGGAGGTTTTACTCCACCAACAGCCCCTGCATTGCCAGCCATAGGGCAATCGGGTATTTCCGTCACTTGGGGTCCTACTCCAGGAAAATATTCTGTAGGTGCAACAGGTATCCATATGTTGTTCGCCACACAACCATTGGGTTGTAATTTTGCTATGTCTAAAGTGGTGGAAGTCATTGATTCACTTCCTTTTGTCAGGATATCAGGAGATTTTGGAAGCTGTATCGGCAAATCTAAGTCCTATTCTATAGCAGCTGCTGCCAATCAATTGCAGGGAGGTATTGCCACTTGGGGTATATTTTTGGACTCTCTGGGGACTATGCCTTCTGCAGTCGCAATTACCTCAACTACGTTCAATTCGATTAGCGTAACCTGGCCGAACAGCCCAGGCACTTATTTTTTGAGAGTCACAGGAAGTTTTAGGTTGAACACATCTATGACTGACTACTGTCCCTTTGTGTTTGTGAGGCGCATTACCGTCGCCAACGAACCCAATGCATCTTTAGCTTGTAACAATCAGGTAAACCTATCTATGAATCCAAGTTGTGAATTGATTTTTACTCCTGATCAATTTTTAGAAGGGCAACAATATCCTAATTCATCATATGATGTGATTATCAAGGATTTAACCACTGGTCAGATCATTCCATCAGGAACATCAGGTCTCAGTTATATTGGTAAAACGCTGGAGGTAAGAGTCGTCCATGAATGCAGTGGAAACTCATGCTGGGGTTATGTCAAGATAGAAGACAAATCCATACCTGACCTTATCTGCCCTCCCAATATTACAGTCCATTGTACTGCTTTGACAAGTCTGGACTCTACAGGATATCCAGTATTGCCAGTAGGTGCTACCAGAACACTTGTGGCTGGTCAGACAAATAAATGGATCATTCAGGGATTTGACAGATGTAGTGATGTTACCATGACCTATATAGATTCTGTCCAAAACGATCTCTGTATAGGGTCGTTTAGCTCTATCATCAGACGTACCTGGAAAGTAGTGGACAACTCAGGCAATAGCTCATCGTGCTTACAAATAATAAGTGTATTAAAAGCGAGCCTTGATGATGTGATATTTCCTGTAAATTGGGATAGTATCACTGGACCATATGGATCGCTACAAGCTTGTGGTAACTGGCCTAAAGTGCCTTTTATACTCAATGGTGTCGAGCAGACATTCACTATAGGTGGAGTCGTACATAAAGATTCTGTGCCAAATCCTACATTTACCGGTGAGCCATTTGGTACCAAGTGTCTCAAGTCTGCGGTGACTTACACGGACAAAAAAATATTGTTGTGTAATAATAATCCTCGTACATATAAACTCATCAGAAAATGGAGAGTGATTGATCACTGTACAGGCAGAGACTCATCACGCAATCAATTGATTACCGTCATGGATACGGAAGCACCTGTGATTACTTGCCCGGCGGATGCTATTTCAACTCCATTGGTCAATGGGGTAGTTCAACCAGCTGCGTCCCTGGTGGCTGGCAACCAATGTACGGCCAACTGGGATGTCATAGCTCCGACAGTTATTTATGACTGTTCGACCACATCATGGGAAGTGGGTTTCTTGTTGGCTGATGCCAGTGGAAGACCTCCAGTCAATGGTCAATATGTCAAAAAGAATGGTCTTACGGAAGTGATTGGATCGGGAGTCGGCTCCAGGATCATCAATCTACCTATCGGAAGGACTTGGATACGATATACCGTAAAAGATGCATGCGATAATTTTACACACTGCTTTACAGAAGTAGATGTCATCGACAATCAACCTCCTACACCAGTATGTGACAGGAATAGTATCATAGCTATCTCGAATGACGGTAAGGCCTTTGCAGGGGTACTCACATTTGATGATGGTAGTCATGACAACTGTGGCGCGATCACATGTATGAAGATACGTAGAATGGATCAATTGGTTGCTTGGACGCAAATAGATTGTAATAATCAGATCATGTTTACCTGTGCTGATATCAATCCGACCACTCCGATCATGGTCGAGTTAGGAGTTTGGGACAAGGGAGGTTTGTTCAATTCATGTATGGTAGAAGCCAAAGTGCAGGATTCAAAATTTCCGGTATTGACGATTCCATCAGATATGACGGCCAATTGTACTGAAAAATTTGATACCTTAACCAGATTTGGCACAGCTACATATACTGACAATTGTTTGGCTACGATCACAGAGACCAGGAGAGGGACGCAGGACGAATGTGGTTATGGGATCATCTGGAGAATATTCAAAGCGGTAGATACCTACGGCAATACGGTAGTCGATTCCCAAAAAATTACTATCACTAATCTTAACAAATTTAATGCTTCAGGCAATGATATAGGGTGGCCAGGTACACTCACACTCAATGCAGCATGTATTACAGACATCACTCCAGAAAAACTGGCATCATTTCCTCGATATTTGCGCAATATAGATTGTTCTCGATTGGCTTATAGACATGAAGACTTGGTATTCAATTTTGCGGACGGAGTATGTGTAAAAGTCTTGCGAAAATGGACGGTCATTGACTGGTGTCAGACAAATCCTTTTATAGCGGGATCAGGGGAGTGGAGTCATACTCAATTGATCATGTTGAATAATATTAAGCCACCAGATATTACTAAAGGATGTTTTCCTACCGATCTCACAATAACGCAAGTTGGCGTTTGTAAAGCACGAGTTACTGTAACTGCAGAAGGTAATGACGATTGTACTCCTGCAGATAAGATAGAGTGGAGTTATACCATAGATGAAGGCAATAATGGAAGCATCGAAGTGAGCAATGGTACAGGAAAGTCCATAGACAGGGAGTTTTCTTACGGCACTCACAAGATCACCTGGACAGCCAAAGATGGATGTAAAAACGCTAAGACTTGTAGTAATGTATTCACTATTCAGGATACCAAAAAGCCTACTCCGTATTGCTTGTCAGAGACCGTCACGGTAGTCATGCCAGTTGCCAAAGAAGTGACTGTCTGGGCTTCAGGATTCAACTTGGGAGCCACAGATAATTGCTCTACCAGCAGTCAGATCACCATGTCATTTGATTCATTGGATCGAAATAGGATCAGTAGGACATTCAAATGCGCTGAGTTGGGTGGGGCAGCATTTAAAGATTTTAGCATCAGAGTTTATGCCATAGACGCTGCGGGCAATTACGATTGGTGTACTGTCAATATCAGAGTTCAGGACAACGGAAATTCTTGTGCAGCTCCTCCAGTCGTATCAGAAAAAATAGCTTTGAAAGGAAGTGTCTATAACGCAAATGATCAGAATGTTCAGAATGTAACCATCGAACTGAAATCAGATCAAGTGGAGTTTCCAAAATCTCTTAAAACAGGTGTCGATGGCATATACAACTTTGGACAGTTGTCCATGTATAAAGATTATAGCATTTCTGCTGATAAGAATGATGATATACTCAATGGAGTAACCACCCTCGATATGGTGATGATCCAAAGACATATACTTGGGCTTAGTGTACTTGACTCACCATACAAATTGATTGCCGCAGATGTCAATAATTCAGAAAGGGTAACTGCTGCCGACTTGGTAGAACTCAGAAAAATCATTTTGGGTATTCAAAATCAGTTTACCAATAATAGAAGTTGGAGATTTATCGACGTAGCACATAGATTTGCAGATACCCAAAATCCTTTCCCTTATGTGGAAAGTATGCAGATGACCAAATTGGATCATGATGTAGCAGGACTTGACTTCGTGGCTATTAAGATAGGTGATGTCAATGGGTCAGCCTTAGCAAATGCAAATATTACAGAAGTCAGCAATAGGAATGTGATCACATTAAAGACTGAAAAAGTATCTGGAAAAGCCGGACAAATTGTTGAAGTAAATCTTAGCAATGATGAGATTAGGTCAGTCTTAGGTTTGCAGATGACATTACAATTTGACAAGTCCATCGTGGACATCATCGATGTGCAGTCTGAGAAGTTGCAAATCACTCACCAAAATCTAGGTTTTGGACAGTGGTCTGAAGGTAAGGTCAACCTTAGTTGGAATACAGACCTGCCCATGGATGTAAAACATAGCTTGATAAAAGTGAAGGTCAAATTGCTCAAAGATATCACCGAAACCTCGCTGATCACCTTAGAGAGAGTAGGGTTGCAACCAGAGATATATACGTATGAAAGAGATCATATTTCTGTAAGTAACCTACGTATCGAATCAGAATGGAGAGATAAACCTGGATCAGAAAAATTTGAAGTATTCCAGAATATTCCAAATCCATTCAATGCCACTACCATCATAGGTTTCAACCTTCCGAAAGCGGAGATAGTGACCATGAAGATATATGATGTGACTGGTAAAATGATCTATCAGACCACAGGCAACTTTGACAAAGGGTATAATACCTTCAATATAGATGCAGATGCACTCAATTTGAATGGCGTGCTCTATTATCAACTCGATACAGACACCGAATCAGCCACTCGTAAAATGATCATCATCAAATAATAAAATATGAAAAGAATCTATGCCAAATGAAAGACGAATCGTTTGGCATAGATTCCAATCATCATTGACATGAAATCTTACAGATTAAATAAAACATTAAATTTTCATAAAATGAAAAGACCCAATTTTACACTCAGCAATATTCTGAACATCGCTTCAGGATACTTCAAAACGACAACAAGGGCATTCTCAATTGTATTAACCATTACTCTCATATATACAAATATTCAAGCACAAAATTGCGACATCATTCTTGCATGTAACAATGGAGTACAGATTTCGTTGGACGACGACTGTAACATGGTGATCGAGCCCAATATGATGGTCAAGCAACTGGCTTATGGCAACGCTTTTTATGATGTAGAAGCTAAGTTGCCAAATGGCATTTCCCTTCCACAATATACAGTGGGATTTGACGCAAGCAACAGACCTATTAGGAGAGTCTCTATCAACAGAAGCCATATTGGTCTTCTGCTTGAAGTAAGAGTGACATTAAGAGGATGTGCCAACTCTTGCTGGGGAAG
>JBATLS010000766.1:0-9574 GCA_049289435.1 Saprospiraceae bacterium
TGGTTATACTTATAGTTATATATTCAATGATCTCATTACTGAAAATTTTCTATATCCTCAAGCGGGAAGGCATTGGATGATAGGGATCAATGCAGGGTTTTGATGAGAAGTTTTTATATATTACCGCATTTTTAAAGCTGAAAATGAATAAAGGTAGTTCCTTATATTTGATGTTTGATGGATGTCTTACAATCCGATGTTTTGTTTTGTTGTATATGATCATTTTTAGCTCCTTTATACTTTCTGGACAAGATCAGGACACCTTGATACTACATACCATGGATGAGGTGGTGCTCAAGGATATGAAGACAACAAAAGTCCTTCCATGGACATATCAGCGAGATACTACCCAAGCTATAGACACTTACCAATCCAGTGTACAGCGACTCTTTGATCGACAAGCAGGTGTGCAATCCTTCAATGGTGAAAATTTTGCGCAAGACATCCGTATTTCCATTCGGGGATTTGGGAGTCGCTCTGCATTCGGTATCCGAGGTCTTAGAGTATATCAGGATGGGATACCTTTGACCTCTCCGGACGGTACGACCCAGATGGATGAAATCAGTGGATTTGATATTCAGACTTTGGACGTCATGAGATCGGGTATGGCCGCAAGATTTGGAAATGCTGCCGGGGGTGCTATCGCTCTCAAAAGCTATATTTATCATAAAGGATTGATCTTGCAGAGCAACGCAACCCAGTTTGGTAGTGTAAATGTGGGTACAAGATTTGGTTTTCAATCGGGTCGTGTGTCTATTCTGACTTCTTTAAATCATCAATATTTTGAAGGAAAAAGGGATTACTCCAGGTCAAAAACTACCAATCTCTATAATAAATTGAAGGTGGATGTCAACGATCATTGGCAATTGGAATGGAATACTTCTATGTATCACTCACCTACTGCTGAAGACCCGGGAGCCTTGACTTTGCAAGAGATTGGTCAAAATAGATACGCTGCCAACACAAGAAGTATTCAATATCGTGCTGGAGAAAAAGTCCAGGGATTATCTACAGCATTGCGATCTACCTTTACCATCAATCGGGAGTCTGGCTTGAGTAGTAGTATTTATTATAGAAAAAGAGATTTTGAAGCCTTATTGCCTTTTGAAATTGGGGGTGCTGTGGGATTAAACAGGGATTTTATGGGTGTTTCTAATACATATGAGTATAGAGGATGGAAAAACAAGCTGTTTTCTCTAGGCCAAACCGCAGAGTATCAAAGCGACCAAAGAGTATTGTGCAAAAATAGCAATGGAATCAAAGGAAATATCACCGCTGATCAAGACGAAAATGTATGGAATATGGGCTTCTTTCAACAGCTTCAATGGACATATCACAAATTGCATGCGCATCAATTACTGCGGTATGACCTCAACCAATATGATTTGGTAGATCATTATTTGGCTGATGGACGGCAGGAAGGAACATTAAAATATCAAAACATCAATGCAGCTTTTGGCTTGTCATTACCAGTGAGTCATTTTGCAGATATATTTGCCAACGCATCTACGTCATTTGAAATGCCCACACTCAACGAACTCACTAATAATCCTGATGGTATGTCTGGGTTTAATGAAAATCTATCCCCCGAGCGATCCAGACAAGTGGAATTGGGTATAAAAAATGCACACCATCCTACGACTTCATATACCATTACGATGTTTTATATTTTGGTCAAAGATCAGATACAGGCATATGAATTACCAGCAACACCGGGCAGAAGTTATTATCGAAATGCTCCTTCAACGCATAGGTATGGGCTGGAGACTTCGTGGCAGCATAGTTTTCGACCTTATTTTTCGGTGGGTTTTAACTATAGCTATTCCTTATTCAGATTTAGAAAATATCTGGCTGGTAATAATGATTTTTCCAGTAATATTCAACCATTGATACCAAGACACAAAGCCAATGTAAATGTACATCTGGGTATATTGAAGTATTTGGATGCAGACATATTGTTGGGGTACAATGGAGCTATGTGGTTGGATGATGCCAATACGGCTCAAAGCCCCCACTATGGAGAGTGTCACCTTGCCTTGTCAACCAGTAAAAACCTCCATACGAGATACTCGTTTGGTATTCAGGCCAATAATTTATTTGGACTGCAGACATATTCTAATTTAAGAGCAAATGCATCATTTAGCAGATATTACGAAAGTGCTTCTCCTGCACATATAGGATGTTATATCAAGATTGATCTGACTAAAAATTAATGTTGTAATTCAAGCCTTTGAAGGTAGGATTGACCTGACTATTGAAAATCGACCCAAATGTATAACTAAACCCGACCCCCATGAAATAGTCGTAAGTAGAAGCAATGATCCTGCGCTGTGTCAACACATCATCTCTGGTAGCTCCTTCTTTTGGTATAGATATCTGATCATGTATAAATTGGATATTACCACCGATTCCAAATTTGAATCCTTTGAATACATTCCAATTGATACCACCGCCCACGAAAAGGTTGTTTTTATTGATATCATCCAAGTAACTTGTGAAAAAACTGCCAAGATTGATGCTTCCCCAAGGTTTGGTGATGGAAATGACTACACCTAAACTCTGCTGGATCAGGAGTTCATTTTTCTTGAAATAAATGGTAGTATCTCCATAATTGGAATATTGGGGTCCGATTTCATAACTGAATACAACTCTCTGCGTATTGAAATCTTTGTAAGGTAATATGCTGTATTCTATAGAAGGAGCCAGTTTGATTCTAGTATCTATGTTATCAAAAACAGATCTTGAATATTTACCTTGCAATCCTACTCCCCAATGACTATTTAGTTTAACGACATAATTAAAGTTTGAATTTTGTTCATCTCGAGTGACTTTGACGACTTCTGAAGTATCTTTACCTGATTCTGTCAGATAAAATATCGAAAATTTAGACCTGTTGACACTATTATTCAGATTGAAATTGAACCTGTTTTGCTCCGTCTCTCTGCTGGCGGAAATATTAGAAAAGATATATTGAGATTGGAAATTTCTATCACCGTTAAAAAATCCTGATGCACCCATCGAAAATTGCCAGTAATTCCATGGATCATTTTTCTGCTGAGTAGCATTGTCTGTCTCAGATGCTGTATAGTTGATTTCTATCTGTTGAGCTATAGGGCTTTTGGCGATATACTGCACCAATCCAAGCTTGAGATGCTGGAGCATTTTTTTGCGCTTGATATCATCTGTGGCTGTGACATCATTGAAATAAGTCAAAGTGTCCCGATATCTCTCAAATTTGTTTTGCCCCTGGAAGGATAGGGTAGTCAATTCCCCACCACCGCTATTGAACTGTACATTCATGACCGTGTGTACATCACATAAAAAACGATCTCTTACAAAGTCAACCATCTTGAGTTCGTTTCTAAGGTATTCCAGATCACAGAGCCACTCAAGGGAGCAATCCATAAAGAGCCTTATTTTTTCGCTGGTCTTAGGCTGGGCAGAAGAATAGGTGGTGGTGCTGATTACAAAAAACATGATCATCCCAAAGACTTTGATGGTGTCTAGCATAGAGTATTGATTTTAGATAATATTTTTACCATTTACAAATATGGTGTGACTATCATTGTCAAAGATACCTACAAAGAGATACAAACCTTTCTAAAGATGAGTAAAAGTATGTAAATGAATTGTAAAATTGTATCGTGAATCACTCTTCCGAATATTTTGGAAAATTGTGTAAAGCCATTCAATATAAAAAAAATTGAGCCAATCACTTGAAGTAAATATCACTCAAGGCGAAGGTGTATTCAAATCTCACATTGCTTGATACGTCTATGGTCTCCAACCTAATGATAGGATCTTTAGGTTGCCAGTCGATGGTGATTTTTCCAAAATGATTGTCCATCACAGGTCCTTCGATACGATGGATATTTGGTGTGGCAAAGTGCCAAGTGGACGTGATGCCGCTGGAGGTAAAATCATAGATTGGATAGCCATCTTTTACTTCTATTTTAGATATTTCTGAGTAGTGGACATCACCAGAGATAAACATCGCCCCATTGGCTTTGGTGCTTTTGATGAGTTCGATCATCTTCTGCTGCTCATGAGGAAAGTTTGCCCATGCTTCATAGCCATTGTATTCTATGGCAAATTGCGTACTAGACCCAATGATTCGGAGATCAGCAGGTTTGGATAGTTCTATTTTGAGCCAATCCCATTGATCCGATCCAAGCAGGGTAGAATCCTTGTTTTCATGAGGATAGTAATCCAATGGATAGAAATATCTGGCTTGGTGATGCACTTCACCCCGGTATTTACGTAAGTTGTCTCTAAAAGTTCGGGTGTCAAGGAGTATTATTTGTAATTTTTTGTCTCCAATATCTATCATATGAGCATCATAAATACCTGCACGTCTGCGCATTGGGGCGCTATCGGGAATATCAAAAAAGTCCATAAATAACTTTTTGGACTCT
The DNA here is from genome assembly GCA_049289435.1 of Saprospiraceae bacterium. Classification (GTDB taxonomy): domain Bacteria; phylum Bacteroidota; class Bacteroidia; order Chitinophagales; family Saprospiraceae; genus OLB9. The sequence goes on from JBATLS010000766.1 coordinate 4,416, forward strand.
TCGATAAACGGGTAATGTCTTCCGCTATCATTCCAACCAAAATCATGATCATCCCATGTGGCCAGCATTTTTGTGCAAGCTTTTAGTGCCTGAAATTCTGTTTTAGAGCCCAATTGATCATACTTTGCTTTCAGTTCATTCATATCATAGGTATCCCCATAGATATTGTCACCCAGATAGATGAAAAAATCAGGTTTGTCATCAGCAGCGAGCTGCAAAATGGGCTGAGGTTTGCTTTCCTGACCGCAGGATCCAAAAGCTATGACAGTTTTCTGAGCTAGTGAGATGGTACATCCTGTATATAAAAAGACGAATATAAATACTAAATCTCGAGTCACAAGTTGATACATCTTAGCATCTTTTAATTTTCAATACATTAAAAATATTTAAAACTTTGTCCACTTTTGATACTCAGCAAAGTCTCATAGATCAATGATATTACACTTTCTACATCTTTTTGATGTACCATTTCTACAGTAGTATGCATATATCTAAGAGGTAGTGCAATGAGTACAGAGGGTACCCCTCCATTGCTATAGGCAAATGCGTCTGTATCTGTACCAGTACTCCGACTTGATGCTGCCCGTTGGAAATCTATTTTTTTGCGCTCTGCCACTTCTATCACTTGTTCGAGCAACAAATTGTGTACTGCAGGAGCATAGGTCAGGCTCGGGCCAGCCCCACATTTTGTATCGCCTTGTATTTTATTATTGACCAAAGGCGTATTGGTGTCATGAGTTACATCAGTGATGATAGCGACATTTGGTTGGATGGTATTGGCGATCATTTCAGCCCCTCTCAACCCAATTTCTTCCTGCACAGCATTGACTATATATAAGGTGTAGGGGAGTTTTTTCTTTTTTTCTTTAAGCATTCTGGCTACTTCTGCTATACAAAATCCTCCCATCCGATTGTCCAGAGCTCTACCGCAGTAGAATACTTGATTTATTTTGCACAATTCGTCCTGAAAGGTGATCACAGTACCCACGTGGATACCCATTTCTAGTACTTCTGCCTTGTCCTTGGCACCCACATCGACAAATATATTGTCCATGGTCGGAGACAAGTTTTCATCTTTACCTTTGCGGGTATGTATGGCCGGCCAGCCGAATACTCCTTTGACTATCCCTTTCTTAGTATGGAGATTGACTCTCATGGATGGGGCAATGATGTGATCCGAGCCCCCATTTCTGATGACTTGGATGTAGCCTTGGTCAGATATGTAATTGACATACCAAGATATTTCGTCTGCATGGGCTTCGATGACTACTTTGTACGCTTGTCCAGGATTGATGACCCCATATGCGGTGCCATAATTGTCAAGATGCCATTCGTCCACGTAGGGTTTGATGTATTCTACCCATATTTTTTGACCAGGAGTCTCAAATCCTGTCGGAGATGCATTATTGAGATATTGATATAAAAATTCTTCAGATTTTTTTGTGATGATGCTCATTATTTAGTTTTAGCCTTAGAATATGTTTAAAAATCCATTTGCTCGCTTCAGCTTAATGAAAATTAAAACATACTCTTCATTGATGATCTATTTGGTTATTTAAAAAAATTATTTGAAATTCATATCATACCACGTTTCAGGGTGACTATTCCATTGTTGTAGCATAGTTTGTTCTTCTTGGGTGATATAGTTGATCTCTTTAGCTTCTTTAAGCAGTGCAGAATAATTGGACAAAGTAAGATATTTACACTTTGATTTCCTAAAATTTTCTTGTGCTTTTTCAAAACCATAGTCAAATATCGCTATCACACCTAAGACATTGTACCCTTCATTTCGCAATATTTCGACTACTTCCAGTGAGCTTTTACCAGTGGATATCAGGTCTTCTACGATGAGGACATTGGCATTCGTTGGTATTTCCCCTTCTATTTGATTTTGTCTTCCATGCTGTTTGGGAGCGGATCTCACATACGCAAATGGCAAGTGGAGTCCATCAGCAAGTAGTGCTCCATGTGCGATCCCGGCCGTGGCTACGCCTGCTATGGCATGTATGTTTTCAAAATTATTTGCCAGTGCCACCAGAGCGTTTTTTATGAGGTCTCTGACGTCTGGATAGGATAGTGTGATACGATTGTCGCAGTATATGGGAGACCTCATCCCTGATGCCCACGTAAAAGGATTTTGTGGGTTTAATTTAATTGCTTTTATTTGCAGGAGTTTTTGTGCGATCAGTTTTTCGGTCATCATATCAAAATTTTTATAGCCAAGTGCAAATGTATAAAATATATATTAATGAGGTGGAAGTAATTCTGAAAGCATCCCAAGACGTGACCTTGGCTGATACTTTGGCATCAGGTAGTCTGGTCGTCAAATACACCGGCAACAAAAAACATCTTTTGGATTATATCAATATATTGGAAAAATCCATCAAATCAGAAAAACTAATCATTCACTTCGAAGATTTCAGCAAACTGAAGTCTGATTTTAAGTCTCACTTTACAGAAATCGAAGCAGGTGGCGGACTTGTGGTCAATGAAAAGAATGAATATTTGTTTATTTATAGGAGAGGATCTTGGGATTTGCCAAAAGGGAAAATTGAAATCAACGAGACCAAACGTGAAGCCACACTCCGGGAAATCACAGAGGAGACAGGCATCAAAAAGATGACCATCATTAAGAAGCTATGGGTCACCAGGCACACATATCGCAGTAATGTAGGAAAGCGAATCATCAAAAAATCTCACTGGTTCTTGATAGAGGCTAAAAAGCAACATTTGACACCACAAGTGACGGAGGATATAGAAAGGGCCGACTGGATGACGCTCGAAAGGTTTTTTAGTAAGAAACGTCAGGTGTATCCCAATATTTTGGAAGTATTGCATACCCAGGATACCGACGATATTGAAAGCAAAGTTCAGATTAAAATCAATTAAATATGATCAATTTGAGATTGGTCATCCATAGTGCTTTGACATATTTTCGACAATACTATAAGGATGTATTGGTTGGGGTCATCACTTTTTCGGTGGCATGGACACTGTTGTATCGTATCATTTCGCCACCACTGACGATTCAGATGATCACTAGGTGGTGTCTGGACGAAGGCACATTGACGTATGACTATGTGAGTTTAGACGACATATCTCCATACTTACAGGTATGTGCGATGGCTTCAGAAGACCAAAATTTGCCTTTTCACAGTGGCATGGATCTCGCTGCTATTGAGAAAGCTCTCGATGTCAATAAAAAGGGCAAAAAAGTATTTGGTGCAAGCACCATATCACAGCAGGTGGCCAAGAATGTTTTTTTGTTTCCACAACGGTCTTATGTGCGAAAAGGACTGGAATTTTATTTTACCGTGTGGATAGAAACGCTTTGGCCCAAGCAAAAAATACTGGAGATGTATCTGAATGTAGCTGAGATGGGCACTCTCGTATTTGGTGCTGAAGCCGCCGCTAAAAAATATTTTAACAAATCGGCCAAACAATTGTCGATCAGAGAATCAGCAGCCATCATCTCGGTCTTGCCCAACCCTCGGGTATATAAAGTCAAGTCTCCCGGACAGTATGTGGCATCGAGGCAAAATGACATCGTCCAACTTTACTACTCCCTTGACGGGAATCTGTATCTTAGGGAATTGTATGTGAGATCCGACAAATCGCTTTATGACTTTAGCAAATATAAAAAGTGATCTCCCTTTTATATTACAGGTAAGATCAGTACTTTTGCCATTTTAAGTAAAATTCATAGAATTATGTTAGATAAATTGTTAAACATTAGTTCATCAGAAGTATCAAAACTGCTTGATGCAGCACCATTGATTACTATTTTGATTGCAGGAGCTGATGGACATATAGACCAAAAAGAACTGGATTGGGCAGATAAAGTCATACATATCAGGAGTTATAAATCCAAAGGTGAACTGAAAGCATACTACGAGCAAGTCAATGAAATATTTGATGAAAGACTACAATATTTTTTAGATCATCTACCACAGGGAGTAGGACCAAGATCGACTCAGATCAGTACCCATCTGGAAGCACTCAACCCAATATTAGCCAAGATGAAGCCATCTTTAGGTGCTAAGTTTTATAAGAGTTTCATCAGTTTGGCGGAACATACTGCCAAAGCATCAGGAGGCATCATAGGCTTCTTCAATGTCAATAAGGAGGAAGCAAAATGGTTGGCACTACCGATGTTGTCTCCCATTTTTGTAGAGGAAGGCGATGAAGAAGAATGATTTTTTCATGAAGACTGAGGATCATTTAAAAACATATGTTAAAATGATATGTAAGTGCTTGGAATTCAGATTGATATCAAATTTCATTTTCACATCCATTACCGATAGCTATTGGGAATGGATGTGAAATTTTATAAAAAGCTGGGTTTCAACCTGCCTGCGAAATAATTTGTTCGGTAGGTAGCAGTCTTGCCTTTGACTTAACAATATGTTTTTATACGACTTCGATAATAATGGTAGTAGAACCACTTTTTAATTCATTGCGAAATTTTGAAATGCACCATTTCCATAGCTATTAAACTCCATACTCAGCTAGAAAATCAGCCTATATGGCATGCATTAAAATAAAGATTAAGATTCATTTAACTATTATTTCCATACTTTATAGAGTTTTTTTGCATCTTAATGGTAATGTTAGGAATGTAAACACCATTGTTTGCGTTATACCATTGATTATTTGTAATAAAAACAGAAAATGAAGACCATTATCTTAGCACTCAGTATTATTATGGGATGGACACTAAACACCGGATCAGGCAGTTTGTACGATTATGACAAATCGTGGTTGCAAGTTGAAAAATACATCGAAGAAGGAAGACCTAAATCGGCCTTGACGCTTGTGAAAGAAATTCAAACTCAAGCAGAAAATGAAAAAAACAATGATCAGTTTATCAAAGCCATCGTGTATTGGACCAGGTTGACGATCCAGACGGATGAAAAAGGGATAGAAAATGCCATAGAAAATATGGAAAATATCTTAAAATCATCCACTGCAGCTGTCAGACAAATGGTATCCAGCTATCTAGCAGAGCTGTATCAGCAATATTTCAATAACTACAGATATGAAATATCCCAAAGGTCTGAAGTGTCAGGAGAAAAAGGAGTTGATTTCCGAACCTGGACAACACTGCAGTTCATTACCACCATTGAGGCCTATTATATTGCTTCATTAAGTGACAAGGA
>JBATLS010000767.1:0-1601 GCA_049289435.1 Saprospiraceae bacterium
TTACGAAGTTCTGGAGAAACTGTATTATGTCACTCTGGTCAAATGTCGTCTGGAGACCGGACGTACACACCAGATACGGGTACATATGAAACACGCAGGCCATACGCTCTTTAATGATGAAAAATATGATGGCAATCGAATACTTAAAGGAACAGTGTTCTCCAAATACAAACAATTTATAGATAATTGCTTCAGCATGATGCCCCGACAGGCATTGCATGCCAGGAGTCTGGGGTTTGTGCATCCTGAAACCAAAGAGTATATGTCATTTGAAGTGGAAATGCCTCAGGACTTTCAGGATTTGCTCGATAAATGGAGAGGATACGTAGCTTCACGTAAAGAATTACTTGATGATAATGAGTAATTTAATAATAAAATTATGACTCTAGCAGACAGAAAAAAAAGTTTGATCTCATTGGGTCAATTATTGGAAGATACTAATGCTGATTTTCTTTCTTCCATTATTGCAAATGCTGAAGCCCAAAATCCATGGTTTACCAGAGATAATATATTGCTTGCACTTAAAAGTATAAGATCAGAATATCTGGATGAATATGCGCTCAATGATCTTATCTCAAAATATAATTTGGATGACAATATTGAGCCCCGCAACATAGGGTTGATTCTGGCTGGCAATATTCCGCTGGTTGGTTTTCACGATGTATTGTGTTGTTACCTGGCTGGTCATGTCAGCATGATCAAGTACTCAGACAAAGACACTGTACTTATGCAAGGGATGGTCAGTATGCTCAAAAATATTGATCCCAATAGTGATAAATACTTTGTGGAAGTGGAAAAGCTGATAGCATACGATGCAGCCATCGCTACAGGAAGCAATGCTACAGCCAAACATTTTGAATATTATTTTCGCCACGTCCCACATATCATCAGGCAAAATAGAAACAGTATAGCTGTGTTGAGTGGAGATGAATCCGCAGATGATTTTAATGCTTTGGGAAGTGATATATTCAGCTACTTCGGCATGGGGTGCAGAAATGTTAGTAAAGTGTTTGTTCCGTCCCAGATGGATCTATCTAACCTCATAGAAGGCCTGAGTGCATACAAAGATTTATTAAACCACAATAAGTACAAAAACAATTACGATTATAATGTAGCGCTCAATCTGATCAATCTGGAACCATTTCTGCAAGGTGAACACATCATCCTGAAAGAATCAGCACAAATCATATCCAGGATTGGTACACTTCACTACCAATACTACGAAAAACTGGATGACGTATCTAATTGGATACAAAACCATACTAATGAAATACAATGTGTAGTGTCAAACATCAACATTCCAAATGTCGAGGTACTACCCTTTGGTGCTGCTCAATGCCCAAGTCTAGACACCTACGCTGATGGAGTGGATACGATGCAGTTTTTGTTGGGTTTGTAGTGCATAACATCTGACACAGGATCATTTAAATAGCTAATTAGTTGAATTAGTGCTCAAATTAAGGAAGTAGTAAAAAAGCCAAAGTTTATTTCAATTGCCGATGATAGGAAATGAAAAATCAAAGGGATTTAGCAAGACCAATCCTATGTTTAGGCTAAAGCCAAGAGATTAAAAAACTTTTCAATTGCCACTAGCTGAAGCC
>JBATLS010000768.1:0-4909 GCA_049289435.1 Saprospiraceae bacterium
ATGGGAGTGGTTTTTGCACGGTATTGTTGGCTCCTCCAGCTGTCGAATTGTCAGGACTTTTGTCGCCTGCCAATCCATATCCTGCATGATCTAACACGAAGTCATATAGCTTACCAGTTCGTTTGAGCATATACCATCGTCTGCCTTCGAAGGCCAGTTCCATAGCTTGTTCTTTCAGGATGGACTCAATAGTAATATCTGTTGCTGCCTTTGCACCTGCTCTGGTTCTGACTTTATTGAGATGAATGAGTGCAGCGGATTTATCTCCAAGCATCATGTTTGCCTCTGCGGCATATAGATAGGTCTCAGCCAATCTATAGATCATGATATTTTTGGTCTGAGTATCAAGCGTCGGGTTACCATCGTCTGGAAAGTACTTTTTGCATCCGGCATTGAGTCTGATGAAGAAGAAATTTCGATCTGCTGATGCTGTAGCAAACTCTTTCCACGTTGCATGGACGATTTTTTCACCCAATACTTTGCCTGCAGGAAGTGTGGCGGCATCATTATACACATAATCCTGAACATAATAGTTGCCTTTCACTCTAGTATCACCGGGGTCTTCATTCAGAAGATCACGCAAGTAATTATTTAAGGTCAACCAACCGAATCCTCTTCCGCCTTGCTCAATGCTGTATTTTGAACCAGGTATCAGTTCCGCATAGTTAGGCATCAGGTTGAAGTTTACTTTGTGTGGTGAGCCATTGACCAATGCTTTAAATTGAATGGTCCACAGGGCTTCAGTATGATTGACATCTCCTTTAAACACCAACCCTGTCGAACTCACCAAGCTGTGATTGCCTGAATTTATGATGGCCTCCGACTGAGTTTTGGCTTCCTGCCAGTTTTTCTGCCAAAGGGCAACTTCTGCTTTGACGTGTCTGGCTGCTCCCTGGCCAATTCTGCCTATATCCACAGGCTTCCATACAAGTGTTTGGATGGCGAAGTTCAAATCTTCATTGACCAGTTTATATATATCCGCTTCGGGTGTTTTATTGGTGATCAAATCTCTGGCATTATCTGGATTGGTAGGTACGGTAGTCACATAAATATTATTGAACAACTTAAATAATGTAAATACCGAATTGGCTCTGAAGAATTTTGCTTCAGCTATCACATTATTTTTTTTGGTAGCATCCATACCCTCAATTTTTTCGGCTGCATCTATGATGGCATTTGATCGGTCTATGATACGATAGTAATGTCTCCAATATGATGCCATTGCATAACTATTGGCAGGGGTAGTCCCTTGTATCATTCGACCATAATTGGATATTTCGCCACCACGAGGTATGGTGAGATCATCTCGGGAGTCAATGACTATTGGATTTGAGCCATTGCTGGCTAAGTTTTCCCAAAAAGACCTCTGGAAATTGTACAATGCGTTCACACCTGACTCCAGACCTTCAGGCGTATTGTATGTAAATGAAGCTGTAAATGATGAAGTAGGCTCTTCTATCAGATAGTCACTACAAGAAAATGTAGAGAGCATTAGAACTGCTATGGTTAAAGATTTTATAAAATGTTTCATTGCTAAAAAATTTAATTTTTGAATAATAATGGATTAGAAGCCGACATTGAGACCGAAAGTAAAGCCTCGGGCATCCGGAAATTCATTAGGGTTGTTTTCTGGACTATATGACTTGTAATCTGTGACAGTGACCAAATTATTGCCAGTCACAAAAAGTTTTAATGTTTCCATGTGCAATTTATTTGCAGAAGTTTTAGGGAGATTGTAAGATAGTGACAATGTCCTCAACCTGTAATACGATGCATCATCCACTCCCAGTATTTCTATATTGGCCGCTTTGGTACTAAAATTCGGCCTTGGATAGGTATTGGATGGATTCTCTGGAGTCCAATAATCTCTGACGATACCATTACGTACAGAGGTATTATAACCACCTTCGTTGAATAGTGCAAGATACGGATTGTATTTTGTCACTCCCTGCACAGTATAGATATCCACAAGTAGTTCTAAACCTTTGTATCCTATGGAAGTAGAGAGCGAGCCAAACCAATCAGGAACAGTATTTATGATGACATTGTCCAATTCGTTGATCACTCCATCTGCATTTACATCCTTCACTCGTACTGCCCCAGCTGTGAGTGAAGCTACATTTTGAAACGGTGTCACAGTACCACCGAGCGTGCCTTGCGGTGAAGCGAGTGCCTCTGCATCTGTCTGAAATATACCATCAAATATTTTAGTGTAAAGCGGGCTCAGGCTTTTGCCAATAAATCTGGTACTGTTGATGTCGTCTTTGGGATTGCCTAATTCATCTACCAAACCTGATTTGAGCAATTTGTTGGTATTTTTAGTAAATACCGTAGTGATAGACCATCTTATATCTTTTGATTTGATTAAATTGGTCGTAAGCATCACTTCTATACCGCTATTTTCGGTTTCACCATCGTTGGTAATTGTAGAAGAAAATCCTGAAGTACCGCCTAGTGGTACATTGGTCAATAGATCTACGGTGTGAGTTTTGTAATACTCCACACTTCCCACCAATAAATTTTTAAATAACCCAAAATCAATACCAGCATTGAGCGTAGTAGATGTCTCCCAGGTTAGATTGGGATTAGGAAGTTGTGACCCTGGTAGATTGCCCCCTTGCAGATCGGAACCAAATATGTATGGATAGCTACCGACCAGTCCTAAAGTCTGATAAGGAGACAGGGCTTGATTTCCTACTGATCCATAACTCACTCTCATCTTGAGTTCGTTGATCTGGCTAATATCGCTCAGAAATGATTCATTTTGCATCTTCCATGCAAAAGCTGCTGCCGGGAAAAATCCCCATTTTTTGTTGACCGCAAAAACAGATGATCCATCTTGTCTGGCAGTCACCGTAAATAGGTATTTGTCCATCAGATTATATCTTACTCTTCCTAGATACCCCAACAACCTACGTCGGGTTTCATTTCGGGTGCTATTATAGTTGAGTGCATTGGTGATACCATCAAAACCCAGGATATCATTTGTAAAATTTGTGCCCGATATGTAAGTACTCGAATAATCTCTTTCATTGACAGATTGTACCAATGTGACATCTACGTTATTATTTTTATTGAACTCTTTGTTGTAATTGATGATGTTTTCTATCAAAAATTCTCCCCAGATATTATTGGTAAGGGTGGCACTACCATTGGCCGCTATACCCTCTGAGTGTAGTCGGGTTCTGTAGGTACCTTCATCTCCAAATTTACGATTGAATAATGTATTCAATTTGTACGATAAATTTTTTGTAAATGCATAAGTACCAGTCACGTTGATGTTAAATAAATTTGTCTTAACTCTGTTATTGGCTTCTCTAATATTCCACAGTGGATTGATCGTAGAGCTACTGGCATTAGCACCTGCCAATCTAAATACTAAATTGCCATCTACATCATATGGTCCTGTAAACGGTGAGATGGTTATGAAGTCAAGTGATGTACTTTCTCTTTGTTGGGCGTCTGTGGATAAATTAAGATTTGCATCTATATTGAATTTGTCTGTCACTCGCTGAGTCAGATTCAACCTGAAAGCACCTCTTTTATAGTCAGAGTTGGGAAGTAAACCAGTTTGGGTAAAATATGTCAGACTCGAAAATATTTTTGTATTATCATTCCCGCCACTGATGCTGATGGAGTTGCTGGCAGTGACCGCTGATTTGAGCAGTTCATCCTCCCAATTGGCAAAATTACCAGCGGCATAATTGATATATTCGGCTGCTTTGCTCGTACCGCCAAAATTGACAGTGTCCGGGCTGAAAGCTTGAACTCCATCAATGACTGGATTAAGTGTACGTCTGGCTTCTCTTCTGAATTGTGCAAATTCCTCTGGACCAAAGAGCTCAAAATTCTTTGTCAACCTTTGCGTAGTATAGTAAGTACTGTAATTGATAGACATTTTTCCAGATTTTCCTCTTTTGGTGGTTACCAGGATGACACCATTGGCAGCACGAGCTCCATAGATGGCTTGCGCAGCGGCATCCTTTAGTATCTCCACTGATGCGATATCATCGGGGTTGATCTCGTTGATATTGTCAATAGGAAATCCATCCAAAACCACCAATGGCTCATTACCTCCGCTGATAGATCTCTGACCACGGATAAGGATGTTGGAAGTGCCACCTGGTCTGGCAGATCCCAATGTGACCTGGACACCGGCAGCCTGACCACGCAACATTTCAGAAATATTGGTAGTGGGTATAGCAATGGCTTTGTCCAACTCTACTCTGGAGACAGCTCCAGTAATATCGCTTTTCTTTTGAGTACCATAACCTACGACGACAATTTCGTTGAGCAGGGCGGCATCATCTTCGAGATTGATTTCTAAAAAAGGTGTATTTCTATCCACTATTACCTCTTTCCCTTTATGCCCTAAATAGTTGATACTGAGGACAGAGGGGCTTTGGGTGAGTGTAATAGCAAAATTACCATCGAAATCAGTGATGACACCGTTGTTTGTGTTTAACTCAGCCACTGTAGCTCCGATAAGGGATTCATTAGAACTGGCTGAGGTGACTTTCCCTTTTAACTGATAGCTTTGGGCTGTCAGGATGGTACTCATCAGGACGAGACTACATAAAAGTATTTGTTGTTTCATAACTTAATGTGGATTGAATGATAAAAAATTTATTTGATTCAGAACATTCCCTGCCTTTAATCGCTGGACAATTGTTGCCTGTCTCAAATTCGAAATACAGTGTAATGATCAGTAAATTAAGCGTATAAGTAAAATTTTTGTGTTGGACAAATACTGGACAAATGACATTTTTTATTTTTTTTGAAATATTCTTTAGCGGGATGATTTCGTATGTTCAGACCTCCAAGTTCTGCGTGAGTTGATGTGCGTGTGTTTTGTAAATCAGTCTGATATTGGTACCAGGATAAATGGCCTTCATGTCTGTGAGGACTT
>JBATLS010000769.1:0-3482 GCA_049289435.1 Saprospiraceae bacterium
ATAATTGATAATTGATAATTTATAATTTATAATGATTGATGTAGAAGGGTCCATTCTATTAAATTTTGGGAAGCCTGCGTGCGGTGCTAATTTGAAAGATTTATCCGAAACAGCTAACGAAACAAATTTGAAGGATTTAACTGAGTATAATTGATAATTTATAATGATTGATGGTTGATGTAGAAGGGTCCAATCTTTTAAATTTTGGGAAGCCTGCGTGCGGTGCTAATTTGAAAGATTTATCCGAATCAGCTAACGAAACAAATTTGACAAATTTAACCTATTGTTGATCGATACCCAAAGATGGTTGGATTACTTTGGACTTTTGCTCCAAATAAATTTGGAGCACCATTACGGGGGTTGATTTCATTTTTAAAAAATGTGAAAAAGCGTACCCGGAGTATTCTGCCATCACTGACAAAATTTGAGATCCCGGGCACGCACGTCCATGGGAATTTGGATCATCTCCCAGAAAGCATGGGGGTGCCCTCTGCCACAAAACACTGTGTAGCTGCAGCTGGCAAATAATCTGCCACCACAACACTCAGAAATGATCTATCAGGTCTAATACAAGTATTGTACCAATTTTTGTAAAAGCATCAAAAAATGAAATATTGGGTGAAAAAGACAGTCAAAATAAATTGAGCCTATATTATATAAATGATTGATATAAAGTGCATTAAATGCAGCAGACCCCTATTCAATAATATCAACAGATAATACACTGCTATTCAAATAATGAAAAAGGCCAAAGTTTATATCTATTGGTTGAATACTTAGCCATCCTGAAGCAGAAAAATAACGCCGGGCTGGAAGCCCTGTGATATGATGTCTTAGCGAGACGCTAAGACAATCGTTCATTGGGTGCTGGTCGTAGCGTCTCGCTACGATCCTATATCATAAGGCATCCTTGCCTGTGCAAATTATTGATATCTTTAAGCAAACTATTTGCTCAAGAGACAGTTACGATAAAAGACGGCTTGTTATTTTACATTGAATATATGTGAATAAACTTCACTGCAATTTGAAATCAATAGTAATGGTACCACATTGTGAGTCAATGTTACTTTTGCTGAATTTATACTTCAGCGCAGTCTTTCTTGCTAAATCAATCAGATAGGCATCGGATGTGGTAGAGCCTTTTTGGGTAAAATCAGCTTTAGAAACTTTGCCTTCACTGTTGACGCAGATAGCTAATGATACACGGCCATACTTTTGGGAATTGTCTGTAAATGTAGGCTCATATTCTACTCCTCTTCCAGAAAGCCCGCCCCCTACTCTACCGGAACCTTTGGCTAGTCCTTCCAGTGCTTGACCATCAGGGTCTCCCTTTTGATTACCTTGATTCCCATCGGCATTATTGTTGCCTTTGCCTTTGCCGAGCAAGTCCGAATATTTTTGTTTTTTACTGTCCATTTCGGCTTGTCGAGCTGCTGCTTCCCGTTCCGCTTTTGCCTTTTCCGCCGCTTCTCTGGTCTTCCTGTCCGCTTCTTCTTTGGCTTTGCTGTCCACGACTGGTTTGTTGGTGGACTTTTCAGGGACTTTGTCGTTAGGTTTCGATTTTTTATCCGATGCTTTTATGGGTGCGACATCTTCTTTATCATCTGATGGCACATCATCGCTTTTTACTACTGGTGTGGTAGTGGGTTGGGCAGGAGCAGGAGAAGTATTGGTGGGTTCGGCTTCTCCTTCCAATGGATTGCTCTCCATCCCGGCATCAGGATCACCAAATGCTAAAAGAATGCCGCCATTTTCTTCTAAAAGAGGTTGTGCCACAAACGGAATAAATAAAAATAATAATAACATAGCATGTATAATCAGGCTTGCTACCAAACCTCTCCTTTTGTTTACTTCTTCTTGATACAATTTATCCCTGCTATCTGTCATAATCTGTCATGAGGTAACTAAAAGCTCCATGTGCTCATCAAATAGAGCTGAGTAAGCGATCATTATTTCCAATATCTCGAAACCAAGACGTATCTGAAGTATTTTCTAATGATGGACGTCCTACTTAGGTTCTGTCAATACCGCTCTTATTTCCATCCTATATGCCAAGTCCAATATTGCAACTACCGTTTCATTACTGGCCTTCGCCGCTGGAGATACTACTATCGCTGCCTTCTCCCCATCTATCCGCTTGAGGGATTCCATCTGCCTTTGTACTCCATCGATGCTTATAGGAGCCCCATTGAGCGTATATGAACCGGATTCGCTGATGGCCACTATTTTATTTTTGGCTTTAGGCGGCGGAGGGCTGGTCTTCTTGCCTGGTAGCTGGAGATTTAAGGCATTTGGTGTCACTATGGATGATGTCAACATAAAGAAAATCAATAGCAAGAAAATTATATCCGTCAAAGATGACATATTGAATTCCGCATTTACTTTACTCCGTTTTTTGACTGCCATAATGATTAATTTTTATTTGTAGGTTGAGTAGCAATAATGGCTTTTAATTTGAGTCCGCTGGCTATAGTCATCACTTTATGTACATTTTCCCAAGGTACACCCACTTCAGAAATGATGGTTAGAGTCGCATTTTCTTTGTTGTCGGTCATCCTTACGGCTGTGGCAATGTCTTTTTCAAGGGTGACCATGGTACTAGATTTACCTACTACGCTTACCGTGCCATCCACCATCATCATGACAGGAAGATTGGTCGGTGCCACTGTAGTAGAATCAGATGTAGGCAATTGGATCGTGATCTGCACCATCTTGGAGGTCAGCATAAAAAATATAAGCAAAAGAAAAATAATGTCCGTCAGGGACGACATATTAAATTCTGCATTTATTTTACTTCTCTTTTTTACAGCCACAATTTGCTATTAATAATTACTAATTTTAGTGATATATCTATTAAAAGAACATCGTGATTAGGTATATTCTTTTTTGAAGCTACTACTAATTACCTGGTTCTTGCAGGAGATCCATAAAGTCAATAGTAGTCTTCTCCATTTGAAATATCACCTTCTCTACCCGCGATACCAAAAGATTGTACCCTACGAATGCAAAAATACCTATCACCAGCCCAAAAGCTGTGGTAATCAACGCCTGGTAAATTCCACCAGCCAACACCGATGGGGTCACATTTTGCTGGGTGGACATATTGTAAAAAGCCAAGATCATACCCGTCACGGTACCAAGAAAGCCGATCATAGGCGCCGCCCCTGATATACTCGCAAGCGAAGACAAATTTTTCTCCAGCTTAAATACTTCCAAATTGCCGACATTCTCAATGGCCGCATCGATGTCTTTGAGCGGCTTGCCAATACGCATCAAGCCTTTTTCTATCATACGCGCAGCAGGAGTATCAGTGGCTCTACAGAGCGCTTTTGCGCCTTCGATGTTGCCGGAAGCAACAGATGCTCTGATATTGTTGATAAAATGCTCATCAAAATTGCCGGCTTTCTTGATCGTAAGCCATCTTTCGATGAAAATATACAGAGCCAGAAATGACAAAACCAGCAATATAGACACTATTGCTA
>JBATLS010000770.1:0-2112 GCA_049289435.1 Saprospiraceae bacterium
GCCTTGGGTCACATTGAGACAGGTTACACTATTATGTTTGCATTTTGTGCCATGGCATATCTTATTGCTTGGTTTGTGATGAAGACATTGGTACCAAAATATAAACTCGTGGTTTTGTAATCACTTAGCATTTTTATAGCTTAATGACGAATATAATAAGCGAATGAATAAGCCACTATTATCGATGATAAACTATGGTCACAAAGACTCCATATGCAAGATCCATCACATCAGAAATACCTGAGGGATTAATTTTATCAACCAACAAAAAACATTTTTTTTTATTTTATATGAATTATATAAGTATATAAGATTCACATTTCCAGCAAAAAGTATATTTTTAATTCTTAATACTTCATTAATAGGTACTTATGTATGCCTGAAAAATTATATAAATTATATTTTATATTTTTTTTTTCGATAATAAGATATATCTTTACACTTCCTAAAGATTAAAAAGTATCTGAAGGACCACCGATTTTTTCCTAAATACCCAAACCCGATCGTATGAATGTAGAACATTACACACCTGTGCATTTTAGCAAAAAAGCTTTTCAGACATCTCATTTTTTTTCCACTCATTTCGAACCCCTTATACTCAGTATGCTTGTGTTGACGGGCATTATTGGTTCGATCATTTTATTTGGTCAGGAAGTGATTACCAGCAATAGTGTGGCAAATGCTGAATTGAATCAACTACCTACACCTCCTACAATAGCATCTTTGTTTGCTGTAAATGATGAAGAATATACCACTAAAAATTTTGATGATTATATCAAGATGCAAGGGAGTGTCAAAGCTGGCGAAAATTTCTTTTTTACCTTCCTTGCTGATGAAGCCGCCTCGCGATACGTTATGGAAATGGGGGATGGAGTCAGACTCATAGTGACACAAAAGAATTTACTTTACCAATACGAAAAGCCTGGGAAATATGTCATCGAACTCAAAGAGATCAAAGATGGACTAATGAATATCGTAGGAACCAAAAAAATTAAAGTCAAAGACTAATTTTCTAATATTCTATGGAAGATATTTATACGGTAGTAGGTCAATTACCTCAATAGATCCCAACCAAAACCAAATGGTTTCCATCCTCCATAAAAGATGGTTCTTATCAGTCCATCTCTTGATGAATAAACGATCAATTCGGCATGACCATCGTATGTGAGAGGCGTCATATCATGATGTATCAAGACGTCTTGGTAAGTTCGACCAAATAAGTTGCAAGATTGGTCGATACCAATGCAAGGAAAAGTAACACATTCGGGTGTAATCTTCCAGCCTATCATATCAACTTTTGAAACATTGGAAGGATTCAATGGATATTTTTTGTTTAATGGCAATAGCCTACTATAATCAAGCCGATAATCTTTATTTGTTTCTATCCAAAATGAGTCATTTTGTATGATCAGGTCAAATCTTTGAATCTCCTGTGTCACCTTTTCAAACTCTTTATATACTTCTTTGATTAACCATCTTTTATCTGCCGAAGATATGATCTCTAAGGTCAATGTGTCTTTTGTATATTTATAATCGAAATTGTTATTGCTATAATAATTCTCGCCATATAGGTGGACGTAAGTGGACGACTGTCCTACTTGTGGGTCTGAAAAACTGATAGCCGAAGTATTGTTTTCTATTATAGTATTTTCCTTGTTGCAACTTATTGACCCCAAAAATAATGAGAATAATAAAATGGTTTGTGATATTAATTTAGTCATGTCTATGTACTTTATAATGAAATACCATTATGCTTAATATATACAAGACAGCATTTCACACCAAAAGGTTGGTATCTGAGCCACCTGACCGCTTTTACGGGGTCAATTTGCTTTGGATTTTACAGAAGATGCACTATTAAGCAGACTGAGCTAACATTGTGTATTGTATTAGTTTTTTTTGCTAAAATTTATGAAAATATAATTTCTATGATTTAACTTTGTAATCCACTGTCATTGATTATGTTATGAGATACCTGGATCCAAAAAACGACCTAGTTTTTAAGAAAGTATTTGGCGAGCATGCACACATACTTTTGAGTTTTCTAAATGCAATGTTGCCATTGGATGATGGGCAGGTTATAAAAAGTATCGAATACCTGCCACCTGAGTT
>JBATLS010000771.1:0-5159 GCA_049289435.1 Saprospiraceae bacterium
CCTCTGGTGGATTCGAGTAGTGTTTTGTCTGGAAATATAGAGCTGACATCATCCAGATAATCTGTAAATACAAATCTGGTACTAATCTCCAGATTGACGCTCCATGTTCGATTGATATCATATTTGAACCCTCCACCCAAGATCAATCCTAGATTAAACGGGCTATACTCCTGACCTAATGGTTGACCCTCAGTGCCAAAATTTCGAAGGCTATATTTTTCTCCATCAAGCTCGGCAGTGGGATTGAAATGAAAGACATTAAATCCGCCAAAAAAGTAAGGGGTCATGTAAAATTCTTTGTGCCCATGCTCGTATTTGAAGAAATTAAACTCTATTACATTAGACCAGTCAAAGATATGTGACTGAAAACTAAGGTTTCTGTTGCGCTCAAAGTTATTGTCAGAGTTGGCATCGTCTGCGGCTATTCGACCGTAATTGAGCGAAGTTTTTGCAGCTATTCTGGTATTGAAATTGTATCTGGCATTCAAGCCACCCGCAAGACCGGGTTTGGTGATTTTGAGATTGGTATTGAGATCGCCAAAATAAAAACTTGTACCCAACCAACCTCCCAATTCATACCCCTTTTGACCATGACTTATGCCAGCTAAGCACAGTATTCCTAAAAGTATTAAATATTTAAATTTATTGACCATCATATTATATCTAAAACTATTCATTTGACTGCTTTAAAAAGACAATTTGTGTAACTATGACTTTTGACAATAATCTATTTTTTTATTGCCGTGCATATCCTAAACGAATGAATCCCAATTTTGGTGTTTTGATGCTGAATAATTAGTGATTACTTAATAATTTCCAGTGTACTGAATACAGATCTTTCGGTCGTGATGATGACATCCTTATTTTCGTAGATGACATCCGCAATCTCAATGTCATTGACCAATACCTTGGTAGGAATATAAGGCAAACCATGTATGATCAATTTGTATGTCGAATATTCAGGCTCATAGTGCCCATTGGTCTTCAAAGATACTTTAAATCCATCCAGAGTTGTATTGGTTTTAAATCTTTTCCGGTTGTAAATACCTTTTTCGTACCCATAGCCATCTCCTGCGTCTTCATATAAATAGCTGTTGACATTTTCTCCACCATGATAGACATGCAACGTAAGTTGATCGATGGGTTTCTCGCCAACATATTGCATCATAGGAAAAAAAGGTATGACTGCTCCCTCTCGTATATATACAGGAATCTCCTCCAGAGGTGCATCTGCGGTGATCTCTTTACCTCCTTCAAAAAGTGCATTGGTCCAAAAGTGATACCAGTTACCTTTGGGCAGATATACATACCTTGATTTGGCATTGGGCTCCAACACAGGGCAAACCAGCATATGACTACCCAACATAAACTCATCGACCCTGTATAGCGTATCAGAATCATGCTGATCAAAGACAGATATAGGCACAATCATTGGCTCAAACTCTGTGACATACTGATAAAAAGTTGTATAAATATATGGAAGCAATCGATATCTGAATTCTATAAATTTTCTGGCAATATTTAGTACATTTGTACCAAATGACCAGGGTTCCTGATCTCCGTGATCTCCGGAACTATGGTTGCGACAGAAAGGATGAAACACAGCCAATTGCATCCATCGGGCATACAATTCAGGGGTAGGGTGATCGATAAATCCCCCAATGTCAGAGCCTGCAAATGAAAAACCCGACACACTCAACCGCTGCACCTGCATGGTTGCAATCCAGAGGTGTTCCCACGAAGCAATATTATCACCTGTCCAGGCAGATGCATACCTCTGAGTACCAGCATAAGCCGACCTTGTGATGATCAATGGTCTGAGTCCACCATTATATTTTTTGACCCCTTTGAAAGTTGCTCTGGCCATCTGCATACCATAGACATTGTGCGCTTTACGGTGACTGCAGGGATGGTTGTCATAGTCATGTCTGACATCATCGGGAAATGTTTTTCCATCTATCTCAAACAAAGCAGGCTCATTCATATCATTCCAAACTCCTCTGATACCTTTGACCTCAATGAGATCCTGAAAGAGGCCCGACCACCACTTGCGAACCTTTGGATGAGTGAAATCAGGAAAATAACAGTCTCCTGGCCACACTTTGCCTTTCATAAAGGGACCATCGGCTCTGCGACAAAAATAATTATTTTCTAAGGCTTCATTAAATACTTGATATTCCTCGTCTATTTTGATACCAGGATCTATGATGACCACTGTTTTGTAACCATCGGCTGAAAGTTCTTTGATCATTTTTTCAGGCTCGGGAAATTTTTCCTTATCCCAGGTAAAACATCTGAAGCCATCCATGTAATCTATATCGAGATAGATAGCATCGCAAGGTATTCTGAGTTCCCGCATTTTGGTGGTAATCTCTCTTACTTTGGATTCAGGGTAGTAACTCCACTTGCTCTGTTGAAATCCAAGTGCCCACAATGGCGGCAGTTCTGGTGTACCAGTCAGTTGAGTATATCGTTTGGTGACATCTTTGAGTTCGGGACCATTGATAAAATAGTAATTCATCTCGCCGCCATCAGCCCAAAAACTGGTTACTGATCTTCTCTCACTACCAAAGTCAAAATGCGCCTTAAAAGTATTGTCAAAAAATATCCCGTAGGCTCTGTTGGTATGTATGGCAGTAAAAAAAGGTATGGCTTTATAAATGGGGTCTTCCTCCTTTTTAAAACCATAAGTATCCATCGCCCAATTGCTGACTCTGCGGCCTCTGAGATTGAGGTGCATGGTCTTATCCCCCATCCCGTAGAAGTGTTCTCCTTCCTGGACTATTTTACCCATTTTTACGATATTCCCTCCGTATTGTTGGTTTTCTTCCCAGTGGAAGCCTTTTTCATCTCTATTGATAATTTTGCCTCCGAGGTCAGTAAATATCATTTTTGAGTCTGGTTTGTTGATATTCAGTATCAACGTCTGGGATTTTAGTTCTATGTATTTTGGATACTCTTTATATTCAATCGTCGGATAGGATGGAGCAAATTTGCTGCTGATGGCGTACGAAAAATCATGATCAAAAATACCATCTGTAGAAAATCGAATACGTACCAAATCATCTGTCAAAAATGAAATCAAAATCGTACTATTCTCCGTGACAACCTGAATTACAGGTTCATTAATTTCTGTTGTTAGCCATTTGCCGGGGTAAAATTCGTTTGGATTCATGCCATTGTTTTTACGCTATTCTCAAAGTAAATTTAATTGCAAAAAATTTAGATATTAATCGCTATTTTTTAATGTGTCAAAATTAAAAAATTTCACAATTTAATTTCTTTTGATTATAAACATACTCTTAGACTAAGTTTAAAAATTCATCTTTTGTCTGCAAGCTGCAAATTAGATAAAAAAAAAGACCGCACCATCTTAAATAATGCGATCTTTAATGCTTGAGGTCGAGAGCGGATTCGAACCGCTGTACGAGGTTTTGCAGACCTCTGCCTAGCCGCTCGGCCACCCGACCTTAGTTGAGATCGCAAAGATAAAGATTATTTTTGGTTAAAAAAATCTTTTGATATCAATATTTATTTAGTACGTCAATATACAAATGCCAATGTGCACATATTTAATTGGAAGATTTGGGTGGGGATACGACTACTTCTATCATAGTGTCTTCGAGGAAATACTTTTGTGCCATCTCCAGTAAATCTTCGGGTCGGGTCTGCTGAAGGATATCTGCAAATTTGGAGAATTCTGAAGGATGCTGACCAGTTAAAATCATGTTTTTTGCAAACGAAGATAGATTCATTGGCCCATCCAGGTAATTCAGAAAATTGCCCATCAAATAGTTTTTTACCATGTTCAACTCCTTCTCTTTGATTTTTTCTTCCTTTAGGATATTCATTTGATGATAAACTTCCGAGATGATGGGTTGGACATATTCGGTTGCTGTTTCAGTACTGATATAAAAGCAACCATCGTGCAGCATCATGTCCATACTACTCGATATGTCGTATGTATATCCATGATCCTCTCTGATGCTGGACATGAGTCGGGAGCCAAAATATCCTCCAAATACAGTATTAAGCAAGAAAAAATGCGGATGATCCGGGTGGTTTTTATTGAATAATTTTCTCCCAAGTTTGATGGCGCTTTGATGTTCATTCTTAGTGGTAATGGTTAATTTTTTTCGTAGTATCACTGATGAAGACTCTTGGTAAGGGTGATCTTTTGATGCTTTTATTGTCTGACCGAAGTGGGACGACATCAGTCTTCGGGTCTCATCATTGATTTTACCACTGATGAGTATGTAACAATTATCAGATCCATAATAGTTGTTAAAATGATCAGTTAAATCTTTTCTTGTGATGTTTTTGTAGTCTGCTTCAAGGCTATTATATCCATAAGGATGATCTTTACCAAATATCTCTTCGGTGATGGTGCGATAAGTGATGACATCATTTTTTGATAGCTGTTCTTTGAGTTTTTGAATATTTAGATTTTTGAATTTTTTTATTTCGTCTTCCGGAAAATCAGGGGCAAAATACATTTCATGCAGCAAATGGATGATTTTGTCCGCATGTTTATTGAGTGTATAAATAGTTGTATAAGAAAAATCCATATTGGATGCAGTCTTGATACTAGCACCATGAAAATCGATTTCTTCTGCAATCTGTGCGGAGGACTTGCCACCACATCCTTCCTTGAGTAAAGAGGAGACAGCTCTGCCTATCAATGGCACGTCCTCTACTGATCTACCTGCTACGTGGACAATTTCTATTTTGAGGATATCTTGGCTCCCCATATTGATCTCACATACCCTGACCCCATTATCATACTGATATATGTCAGTGGGAGGGACGGTAATATGTTGAATGTTATGAATGGGTGGTCCTGTCTTCCTGTCCAGCATAAGTATTTTTTTAATTAAAGGGTCAAATGTACAATCATTCTATAAAGTGGTCATGGTAAAATACTTTTTTAAAAATTATAATGAAAATATTTGATTGTTGAGATTGCCGTTGCCCCCGATTTGACAGTAATTTGAATGGGTATCCATTTTCCAGTATCTTCATTTTATGGTACTAATAATCTTAAAATACTTAAAATGGTACCTATAATAAAATGGATTGCGAATTTAAGATAGAGAAATTGAGTGTCAACAGTGAAGCTAACTCATTTTTATAGGGTGTATCCCATTTTTGCATTCATT
>JBATLS010000772.1:0-3014 GCA_049289435.1 Saprospiraceae bacterium
TGACTTATGATCATCCTATATCGGATTACTGTGGCACTTGCACCAAATGTATAGATGCATGCCCTACAGCAGCGATTAGTCCCCAGGGATATATTTTGGATGGCAGTAAATGTATCTCCTATTTGACCATCGAACTTAAAGACGCCATCCCTGATGATTTTCATGGGAAGATGGACAACTGGATGTTCGGGTGCGACATATGCCAGGATGTTTGTCCCTGGAATCGATTTTCTGATCCTCATATGGAAGATAAATTTTACCCGTCCACCGAGCTCTTATCTATGACCAAAGAAGAATGGGAGGACATTTCAGAGCCTGTTTTTGATACCTTATTTGATGGGAGTGCTGTAAAAAGAGCAAAATATCATGGACTAAAAAGAAATATTGGGTTCTTGACAAAGGATCAAAATAGTTGACATATTGTTGATTTTCAATAATTAATCACAAAATATTCTAATGAAAATGATTATTTCATTACATTTGCGCCATTTTTTGTAGATATTTAGTTCTGAATGCCAACGCTAAAAGACAGTATAAATTTAAACAAGCTTCCCAGCCATATAGCAATCATTATGGATGGTAATGGGAGATGGGCAAAAACTCATGGGAAACCTCGAGTTTTTGGGCACAAAAGTGGTGTCACCGCAGTCAGGGAAGTGACTGAAGCAGCAGCTGAATTGGGTGTAAAGTATTTGACATTATATGCATTTTCGACCGAAAATTGGGCAAGACCCGCACTTGAGGTCAATGCACTGATGTCATTGCTCGTGGAGACGGTGAAAAGCGAAATGGAAACTCTTAATAAGAATAATATCAAGCTATATGCGATAGGTAACATCTCGGGATTGCCAGAGAATACCAAAAAAGCATTGCTCGATGGCATAGAAAAAACAAAAGATAATACCAGAATGACCTTGGTGCTTGCACTCAATTACTCATCCAGATGGGAAATCGTGGAGGCTGCAAAAAACCTGGCAACAAAAGTTAAAAGTGGTTTGATCAATATAGAAGATATCAATGCTGATACCTTTTCAGATAGCCTGACGACCAAAGATATTCCTGATCCTGAGCTACTCATTCGTACAAGTGGCGAACATAGAATCAGCAATTATTTACTTTGGCAGGCAGCGTATGCAGAGTTGTATTTTACACCATTACTATGGCCAGACTTTAGAAAAGATGACCTTTATATTGCCATCATCGATTATCAAAACAGAGAAAGACGATTTGGCAAAATAAGTGAGCAATTTCAAGAAGTGTAATGACCATCATTTAAAATAAAGTTAAATAAAATAATACAAACAGCGGTTTCTATATTGCATTCGTTAGGAACTGTTGACAAAGATATCCGGGAGAAGTATGAATTTAAGTAGAAGTAAATGTTTATTATTAGCATCGTTTATATTGTTGACCATGTCACCATTGTCAGCACAAAATGAACAAGCCATCATCAATTATGATGAAAAGAATACCTATGAAATCGGTGGAGTCACCATAGAAGGGGCCGAAACCCGGGATAGGAATGCCATCAAATCTATCACAGGGCTGAAAGAAGGTACTAAAGTCCAGATACCGGGGCCAGCGATCCCTGCCGCAATTAAGTCCCTCATGAAACTAAGATTGTTTGAAGATGTACAGATCTACCAGGAAAAAGTAGAAGGGGAGGTCGTCTTTTTGAAAATCATCCTGATCGAAAGGCCACTCCTCACCAAATGGTCATATAAAGGTGTCAAAACATCCAATCATGATGACCTCAATGAATTTGTAAAAAACATACTCACCAAGGGAGGTATCGTCACAGATGACCAAAAAGAATTGGCGAAAGCAAAGATCAGAGAATACTACATCGGTAAAGGCAAGCTGGATGTAGAAGTAGATGTAAAAGAATATACAGAAGAAGCTACTGTATCCAGTGTCAGATTGGAGTTTGACATCAATGTAAACGAACGTGTCAAAGTAGAAGACATCATCTTTGAAGGTAACAAAACATACTCCGATCGCAAGCTTCGTAAGAAAATGGGTAAAACCAAAAGAAAAGGAACGCTGCTCCGGAAGTCTAAATTTATTGAAAAAGAATACAAAGAAGACCTCAAGAGCATCGTCAGTTTTTATCACAACGAAGGGTATAAGAATATGATGATTTCAAAAGATACTTTCTACCGAAATGAGGATGGTAATGTAGTGGTAAAATTAAAAATAGACGAAGGGAACAGACATTATTTTCGAACGATCAAATGGAAAGGAAACTCTTTGTACGACGAAGATCAACTGTATAGTATCCTAGGTATATCGAGTGGTGATGTCTATAATCCTGAATTATTGCAAAATCGTCTTAAATTT
Organism: Saprospiraceae bacterium; assembly: GCA_049289435.1. Taxonomy (GTDB): domain Bacteria; phylum Bacteroidota; class Bacteroidia; order Chitinophagales; family Saprospiraceae; genus OLB9. The sequence continues at coordinate 2,341 of JBATLS010000772.1, forward strand.
AGTTTGGACGGCAGGGATATATCTTCGTTGTATCTGGATGACGGTTATCTGGCATTTGATATACAACCTGTAGAGGTCGCCATCGAAAATGATTCTGTAGATATAGAGATGAGAATATTTGAAGGGCCACAATTTACCATAGATAATGTAGTCATCAGAGGTAATGACCGTACTAATGAACATATCGTAAGAAGGGAAATCAGGACTAAACCCGGACAAAAATTCAGTCGATCTCAGATCATCAGATCTCAGCGCGAAATCATCAATCTCGGATACTTCAATCCTGAGAACATGGACATCCAAACTCCAGTCAACCAAGCCCGGGGTACGGTAAATATAGAATACAAACTCGAAGAAAAGCCCTCAGACCAGTTGGAACTATCGGCAGGTTATGGTGGATTTAGTGGATTGATCGGTACGCTGGGGGTGGTATTTAATAATTTTTCTATAGCCAATATCAGAGACCGATCCACATGGAGTCCTTTGCCACAAGGTGATGGGCAGAAACTTTCTGTACGATTACAATCCAATAGCCGATTTTTTAAATCATACAATTTTTCATTCACGGAGCCGTGGTTGGGTGGCAAGAAGCCCAGATCGTTTACCATAGGTGCTGTACAGACGGCATTTGACTATACGTTATCTGGTGCGGGTAAACTTAAGATCACCAGAGG
>JBATLS010000773.1:0-3040 GCA_049289435.1 Saprospiraceae bacterium
TGTCTGCAAGCGGCAAATTTCATTTTATACTGCGTTATATTTTTCGTTGTAACTACCAGTTACGACTGCAAAATATACCTTGTCTAAAATTAAATTTGATCGCTTTCGCTCAAACATGAAAATTTAAACATACTCTTAGATAATCATTAGAAAGCACATCTACTTTTTTTTTTGACTGGTAGATCGGTGACTATGTACAAAGAAAGACTGCGTTTTAGTGCATCCTATCCCCCCTCAATGCTCTTTTGGACATGATATTTGCCTCAAAGTCAAGCATTTCCTGCCATCTTACTTTGACTTGATCTTCAGGAGCATAGGTTTTGGCCAAGTCTATAAATGTACGGTAGTGCCCTGCTTCAGATACCATAAATTCATGATAAAAGGATTTGAGTTTTTCGTCACTTATATGCAAGGAGAGCAACCTGAATCTTTCGCAACTCCGGGCTTCGATCATGGCGGATATGAGCAATTTGTCCATCAACCTATCTTCTTCCCGACCCCCTTTGCGTTGAAATTTCATCAATTCGGTGACATAATTGTCTGATCTGTTTTTACCAAATGTATAACCTCTCGATTTTAGTTCTTTCAATACTTTTCTGAAGTGCCCCCACTCCTCTGCTACAATGGGTGTGATCTCTTCTACCAACTCTTCTTTATGTGGATACTGGACGATGAGCGAAATACACGTCGAAGCCGCTTTCTGCTCACAATATGCGTGATCGGTAAGTATTTCATCAATGGTTTTTTCGGCTATATTGACCCACAGAGGGTCAGTGGCTAATTTTATTCCTAACATCTAGTAAATTATAGATCGATTATATTTTTTTTAAACATGTAAAATGATTCATCAATACATCAACATGGTAGATGTCATACGATTCGAATCCTGAAGACCACATCATCCCTACGGTGTCCATTGGTACTCGCCCGAGCAATTGAGCTTCGTCTCCCGTAAGCGGATATATGGCATCATATACCATGTGCCCCGTGTAGTCTTCTATTTTGCCCCTCACGTCATTTAGATTGTAAAGGATCACTGATTTGCCCGATATGGTGGATATCTTAAGCATAGCATCCCGCTGTATAAATCCATAATTTTTGGCTGCATCTTTAGAAAATATTTTTACGGTGATATGTAAAAACTGGTTTTTGCTTTTCTGTAAAATAGATCCTTTGACTTCCATCAGGTCTTTTTCTTTAAAATAACTTTTGAGTCGATCAGGCGTATATACAAACAATATTTCTGGTTGGGTCTCCATGATTCGTTCTTTCCTGACCACATTATCTCTTAGCAGTTTGCAATCAGAAGTAGCAGTCTTGGGTGCGACTGATGGCTTCGCCACAGTTGTCAGTGGTTCTTTATTTTCAGATATATCAGGGATGTCCACTTTAAATTCTTTACCAAAAACTTTTAGTCCTTTTATTCTATCTATAGTTTTGGTATTTACTAAATTTTTTACCATCAATACTTTGTTGGAAGATGCCCTGTACAATTGCTCTACTTCTGAAGTTTCTTTTTTTAAATGGTCAATGCTTCGAGTGATAGCTTTTACTTTTGATTTGTTTTTCTGCATTTTCGCTTGAGACAATTGGCTTTCTTTGGCTGATATTTGTTTTTGGAAATTATCCATTTTAACAAAAAAATCAAATTCCCTAAGCTCTGCTGCTGCCAAAATTCTATGGTATGCTACCTGCATTTGATCTAAATCTGATGTTGGAGTACCCTCAGGTTTTTCATTTTCAGCATATGGTTTATCCACTTCTGCGCCAGCTGGAGGTATTACTTCCCATACGTTTTGTTCGGTATAGAGTAGTTTTTGTCCTGATAGAGTAGTGACACTCCTTTGCCCATGCAGGTGTATGACAAAAAGTAAAATAGTCAGGCTGACAGTATATTTGTTGATTATTTTTTGCAATGTTAAAATATTTGCAATTAAAGTTTTTTTAAAACCATTTTCGAAGTAAAAAAATTGTTCAAGTTATCAAAGCGTTTATTTAGGCAAGGAGCATATATACAATCACCATTAAGATCAATCACATCCTCAAAAACACAAAGGTAACAAATCACCATGTATAATTGGAGTGTTGCGGGATACTTAAATAGATATTATGATAGATGAATCCAGTTTCAGAGCCTTAAGTTTACCTTATTCATTAGCATATATTGTTAGAATCAGAAGCATCCAATGGTTTTTTGTCAGATATTTCTGCTAATCTATCGATATTTTGAAGCAATCTGAAACTATTATTCTTTCTATCATTGTTTAAGAGATACATTATTCATGTTTTAAGTTTGGAAATGTAATGTTCCGACTGTTAAAAAAGTTCTAATAAAATATCATAAATTAATATCCAATATGTCAGAATATCTAAAATCAAATAGAACGGAGAGTGCACATTCGATCATCAAAAATCATATGATTTGGTCTATGGGTGCAGGCTTCATACCCGTGCCCATAGCAGATTTGTTTGCTGTAAGTGCCATACAACTGGACATGATCCGGCAACTATGTAAGGTATATGAGATCGATTTTAAACAAACTGAAGGCAAGGCTATCATCACTGCATTGACGGGTTCTGGACTGGCAAGACTGGGGGCACGAGCGGTAAAGTTTATACCAGGTGTCGGATCAATTTTGGGAGGCATCACTATGGCAGTGCTAAGTGGCGCATCCACCTACGCATTGGGCGAGGTATTCAAAAAGCATTTCGAAACGGGGGGGACATTCCTGGATTTTGATCCTGAAAGACTCAGAAAATACTATAATGAAAAATTTGAAAAAGGAAAAGAAGTAGCCGAAGAACTTCGTAAAAAACAGGACAATGCTGCCAAAAATGCTGACGCATCGTCGGTAGTAGATAAACTCAAAGAATTGGTAGAAATGAAAAACTCTGGAGCACTTACCAACGAAGAGTTTGAAGCTATGAAAAAGAAAATTATTGACACGTGATCGTATTGATCTCATCGATAGGACATAAAAAAGGGAGCGTTTGCTCCCTTTGATTTTTTAACTCATCACCATAAGTGCCTGTATGACTG